>JAIELR010000226.1 GCA_019752835.1 Gammaproteobacteria bacterium
AAAAAACAATGGCCTCAACCAGACCTACCTTGGCCGCTTGTTCGCAGTACGCCATACCGGCTGCCACATTTTTTTTAATCAACTGGCCTGATATAAAATGCTGACCTAAGGCGTGCTGTGCCGATGGTAACTTTTGTTCAGCCGCTTTGCATAACCAATCAAAACTTAATTGAATATCTTGAGCAACCAAGAGATCACCTGACAAATAGCATTGACTCACATGATACTGCGCTTGCGGATGATTGTTTTCAGCCGCACGTCGATACCAAACAAAAGCCATCGCTTTATCGGCTGCTTCCATGTTTTTTGCATAATTAAACTGATCGTTTGAATTGCCTTGCCATGCAGAAGATTGAAGCCCGATCCTGGCGGATGGCTGAGTTATGACAGGCAATATCCCCCTTGTGAGTATTACGTTAAGATCTTGTTCTGAATGAAGCACTTTTCTCAATCGCGCATTCGCCATAAGCTTGCCAATATCGTTGGATAAAAGAGTAGGTGCGCATACAATGATTAAGCACGCTTTAGCCCTTGTGATCGCAACATTCAACCGCCGAAATTCTTTTAAAAATTCAGAAACATGTGTACGTGTAAACGAGATAATAATAACATCACGCTCATCGCCTTGAAATCCATCTACAGTATTAACATCCACTAAAGGAAGTAAGTGCTTTCTTTGCGCTAAACTTTCATTAATCAACTGTTTTTGTGCAGTGAAAGGCGTCACGATGCCGATAGAACAATGCTGGTGTTGTCGTCGAATATCCTCAATGATTTTCATCACATATTGAGCCTCTTTTGTATTATATACACTATGAGAAGCATTACGTTTTTCCGCTTGACCAAAAACGTTATAAACCGCATAAGGTCGACTGAGGAGACCCGTCTCGCTAAGTAGCTGCATAGGCAGAATAGCTGGAGCCGTAATTAATTTGTTCTCATAATATTGGTCAGAGGGCCATTGACAAATATCTGGATGCATACGATATTGGATCGTCAGCATAAGACTTGGCTGCTGATTTTCTTCAAGACGCATCATCATTGACCGTTGATAATGACAGGGAGAACGTTCACCCGATCGATCCGTGTCATCGAGTGCTGTTGAGATCACGGTTGCGGGAAGTTGTTTCGTATCACCAACAAGCAGCACTTTTTTTGGTTGAAATCGCATTGGGATCAAAGTCGCAGCCTCAACGGATTGAGCCGCTTCATCCACAAGCAAATAATCAATCGGCGCCATGGTCAGCATGCTTTTTCGACCTGCGGTAATCAATGTTGAAAAAACAATAAGCGCATGATCGAGCAAATAAGATTTCAACTCTTCTTCCTTTATACTCTTCCATTTACCGATTAATCGATTTAATATATCCCGTAAAGTCGTCCAATTTTCTTTGAACCTAGGTTCCCTTTTTAATTTATCAATTATGTTTTCAAGATGTTGAAAATCACTGATTACAAATGGATCATGGGTTAGTGCCTGCAATGCTTCTTTCGCTGGCTTAGATAATGAGTGAGAATAAATTAAATTAAACGGTATCAGCATTTGTTGGATAAGGTGAATACGCTGACCTATTTCAGCAATAAAATCCTTCATGGAAAGACCAATCCTACTTGTCGGTTTTTCTGCTAATTGTTCAATCTGCTCAAGATGAACAGATAAGTGAGAATAAATAGTGTCATACCAACCATCTAAAAAAATGGGCCGAAGTGTGTCATTCAATTTACTTTCAACACCGAGCAAAATCATCGGAACATCAGGCATCTGTTCAAGGGTTCGTAAGGCAAGAACTTGGACGCCTTTGTTCGAATGAGCACTGACCATAGTTCTTTTTTTCTGAGCAACAACCTGCTTTAATAAACAAACCAATGTTGTTGTCTTGCCAGTGCCTGGTGGGCCTTGCAACAAGAGGGTAGAGCCATTTTTTGCATTCAGAAATGCACAAATAGCTTTTTTTTGTGACTGATTTAGACGATTGGCTTCCACCAAAGCGGTTATTTTTGTTGCTGAATAATCTTGAATTTGAGCGCGTACAATTTGTTGAACACAGGGAATATCGGTGGCTTCTAAGCAAGCATCATACATACGCTGTTCACTAATGACCGACCCCAGGTAATGCGCTTGCCATGAGCATTTTGCCCCAAAACATTTGGCATAATCATCATAATCAGATGAGGAAATAATGATTTTGACACACAGTTCCGAAGAGTTTTGATCTTCCCACCCTAATGCAATAAATGACATTTTGGGCTCAATGCCTTTTGTTGTTAGCAAAAGAACAATCATCGAGCTGCCATGCTCAATATCTTTTGGAATCATGCCACTAAAGGTCATAGATAAGGGATTTCCCTCGTTTTTAGGTAACCGGGCTAATTTTTTTAAAACCAGATTAAATGGCCTTGCCTCATTCAGTGATTTATTTTTACCTTTTTTTGATAGTTGTTCAGTATAATACTGGTCTACCTTTTCGAGGCCATTAGCGATAATGGCGCGCGATTCTTCCAGAATATAAGGGCGAAAATTTTGGTAAAAACGCGAGATATTTTGCTCTTTTTTCGGCAGCGATGCTTGCTCCATAGCTATATCAAGCGGTTTTGAGAGCATTTCAAATGTCCAGCTTAACACTGTTTTTGAAAAATCATCGGGATGAAAGGAATGTGAACCTGAGTGCATGAGATAATCCTTATGGTAAAAATTTTGTTACTACTGACCCTACATTAAGAAGCTCTGCGTTGAAGGACCTACCTCGACTCCATGGCCAACAGTAAAAGATTTTCAAAAAATTCATTCATTTTGTTTAATTTTTGATTAACATGCCAGGTTTGAAAGAAACATTGGTTCATGCTGGCAGTCTACAAGCACGCCTGAATCCAGCAATTTCTTTGGTTAACTCTATACAAACGTACTGAAAGCATAAAAAAGTGTGGAGCACTCAGCCTAATTTTAAAACAAATTTTCTAATGAGACAACCGTGGTTTTCGATATTTTTTCTTAAAATTTCTAAAAAATTAACTCTATTTTTCTCAATTATGCTTAACGCCGATGGGGCCCCCGTGGCCGCCCGTTCGGGTCGATATGAGCTCGGCCTTTTATTAAAACGGATTGATTAGTTCTACGTCACAATCAACAAAATCTCTAATATTACGCGTAGCAATTGCAGCATCATGCGCAGATGCAATCGCACAAATTTGCCCGTCAAGTATGCTTAACGGATGACCTGTTTTTTTCCTCTGTCCCATTATTTTGCCATATTGATGCGCGGCTATTTCATCGAAAGAAAGAATTCGATAATTAAAAGCCTCAAGCAATGTTGTATGAAAAGCTACCTCAAGTGCTGTTTTACGTTTTCCTTTGGGAAGAACATCCAAGCCATATGATATTTCAGCAATGGTAATTGTTGTTACAAAGAGTTGTGTAATTTCTTGCCGGTCGAGCCAATCTAATACTTTAATTGAGGGCTCTGATTTCATCATCTCTGAAATGACATTGGTATCAAGTATTATCATTCACTAAAATCCATAGGATCATGAGGCTTGCGCTGGTGCGAAAGGTTTAAATCAACACCATTTTTAGGTCCAAAATATTTGCGAAAAACAGCACTTATTTTTTGTGGAGCAGTCAAAGAATGATACAGAATTTGACGCGCTTCTTCTTCCATGGAAACACCATGCTGAGCAGCGCGATTTTTTAATTCCTGATAGATAGTATTATCTATTTTTCTTACGCTTAAACTTGCCATAAATTTCACCCCTTAATTATCAAGATTGCCAACATTAATGCTAGCACATGCCAGCATTTTAATCAAGAGGTTTTTAGGCTAAATTTTAATCAACTCATCACATAACTTCCCGTCAACGCCCCCATTCCCAAAATATGACTCGACATAGCCTGCGTCAATTGATCCGCGGTTAAGCCATTATCCACATACAACGCTTGGTCAAGCGCATAAATTTCAAAACGGTAATGATGCGTACCAGCTTTAGGACAAGGGCCATCATAAGTATCATGATTCCAACTATTTTTACCTAAAAGCGTACCATCCATTTTTGCCGCATATGCGGCTGGCAAAGATGTGGTTCCTAGCGGTATGTTATAGACAACCCAGTGTATCCAATTTTTATTGGGCGCATCTGGATCTCGCAAAACAATTGCGAAGGCCTCAGTGTTTTTAGGAATATCAGACCATTGCAAAGGTGGGGAAGTGTTTTGACCTTGGCAGGTGTATAACTTAGGAATAGGGGAGCCTGGCGCAAACGCCGAGCTGGTGAGTGTCAAGGCTTGTGCTGCACTCGCGCCCAATAGTCCAATTGCCAATAATCCAGTCGTTAAATATCGCATCATTTTTCTCCTAGGGTAATTTCTTTCAAGTTTATGGATAAATCCTGTTGCACCAATAATAAGTGATTCACCGGAATTTCATGCCATTCGGCCTTATAATTCGTGAGTTTTTCAGACACTAATAATACAGCCTCTACACCCTCTTCCGGTTTCGTCGGCAACACATGGCAATTGCCATCGCGTGTTTCATAAGCGCTACCTGCAGCATAATATAATGTTGGGCACGGTTTTTCAGGATGAGAAATATAACGTGAAGCCACCACGCTGAAACCATCTGTTATGGCAATATTCAAATAACTGATGTCATCTATACCATGTTCTTTTTGCAATGCAGTCAAGCGCTCTATGGTCTTAATGAGTGCCAGCGATATCGATTCAGTATTGTGCTCGCCTTTCATGTTCTCAAAAATCTGTAAAAATAATCCGAAAAAATGCTCTGAATCAGTTTGTCCTTTAACCCAGCTATAAATATCATCTGATAATTCATGACGAATATGACGCTTGATTTTGTCAAAACCAGCAATATCCCCATTGTGCATAAACAAGAATCGCTTGTAGGTAAAAGGATGGCAATTAAATATATTTGCCCCACCCATACTAGCCGCTCGCACATGGGCAAAAACACAATGCGTACGTATTTTAGCAGAGAGATATTGTAAGTTTCTATCATTCCAGGCAGGCTGCATGGAGGCAAACACAGCAGGCGTATAATCGATATTATGGGCATACCAGCCCAATCCAAACCCATCCCCATTCAAGGGTTCGTCGGTTTCTCGAGCACGAATACTTTGTTTTATGAGGGAATTAGAGGGTTTAAATAATAGCTCATCCACAACAATAGGACGGCCAAGATAGGCAGCGAAACGACACATAGACTATATCCTTATAAAGTCAGAGGTATTGTAGCCCGGATGTAGCGCAGCGCAATCCGGGGAAGGAGTCTTGTTAAATGTCATTCCCCGGATTGCGCTGCGCTTCATCCAAACTACGAAACTCATTGTCAGGAAACAGCACTCAAGGTGATTTCATTCAGTTGACATGCTGGATCCGCATCAATAACGAACTTCACTGTTTTCGCAACATCATTGGGATGTAACAAACCTTTAGGATCCGGCGCATTCCAAGTATTAACACCCGAAAGATGTAAAACAGTTACTCGAACACCTTCAGGATTCAATTCCGCACGTAAAGATTCAGAAAAGCCTGTAACCGCGGCTTTAGAGGCAGCATAAGCTGACATACCTGCCAATGGGTTTTTCACCGCAATAGAAGAAAAATTAATGATTTGAGGGTGCGGGGCTTTTTTTAATAAAGGTAAAAGCGCATGCGTAAAATAAGCAGGACCTGAAAAATTAATCATCATCAAGCGCTGAATATCCGTTTTTTCAGTATCTAACAATGTTTTACCTGTATACATACCTAGATTATTAATCAAAACGTCAATATGGCCTAGCTTACTCATTAATTCTTGTGCAGCAGCATCAATTTGTTCAAAGGACCCAAAATCAGCACCAATATAGTAGATGTTATTTTTTTTGTTTTTAAATGAGGATATATTTGTTGCGATCAAGCTCTGTTGATATTGATCCGCTGTAAGCATTTCTGAGATGGCGAGGCCTATACCTCTGGATGCACCAGTGATAACAATAGATTTCTTTGATAACCGTGCTTCTGCTTCAAATGACTTCGTCGCTCCGGTGCTCCGCTCCGTATGCTCCTCGTCTTTTTTTGCATAAGCAGGTTCTTCAATAAATCTATTTTTTTTCATTGACTTTCAATTCGTGAAAAAAGATAAGAGACAGAAAGCATTTCCCCTCTCAACAAAGAGAGGGGAAACTTGGGAACATTTAGAGAGGGCTTCTCAGCCAGTCTAAATGGAGAGAAGTGACTATGCACCTCTCCAATCACCACGGCCGCCGCTATCACGGTCACCACGACCGCCACGACCACCAGCAGCACCACCTTCACGATCTTCACGATCTTTGGCGATACTAACTTTCAAATCTCTACCACCGAATTTTTCGCCATCCATTTGTAATGCAGCGTGGGCAGCAGATTCATTAGCAAATGTAATGAAACCAAACCCTTTTAAGCGACCGGTATCACGATCTTTCACCAGGAAAAGATCCGTAATTTCACCGAAGCGTGCAAACGCATCGCGCAATTCATTGGGTTCCATTTTGAAGGGAAGATTGCCGATATAAATCTTGTTGTTCATTGACTATTGTAACCTCGCATAACCTTAAATAATTGGTATTTGTCAAATAGGGAAAAATCCTGCATCGATAATACCTTGCCAGGTTCGGGATTTGATAACATAATGACCAGTACAAGTACCTTTAACTACACCGTCAATACCAAAACCATGGTGTATTATACCAAAATCGGTTTTAATAGACAACTAATTCTTTGAGTACCTTTTTATGACCGCTCCTGACTTGCTTGAACTGGCTGAAAACAGCGTGATCTTAACCCCTAATGAACGCTTAAGTAGGCGTCTGCACACGCTTTATGGTGGGCAACAACTTACCAAAAATAATACTGTCTGGCCCGCCCCGCCTATATTATCGCTTAAACATTGGTTGTTAGAATTATACCAAGAAGCACTTGAAGTGGGCCTGATGAGTGATATTTTACTCTCCGATGCACAATATCAAGCGCTATGGCAAGGCGTCGCAAAGGATAATTTCACCGACTACAATTTCATTCATGCTCAACAAACCGCAATTGATATGCGGGCTGCTCGACAATTATTAACACAATGGCAAGTCCATATTAGGCAAGATTTATTCAATGCCAGCGAAGAGGCGAAACTTTTTCAATTATGTTCACAACAAATCGATCAATTATTAAAAGAAAAAAGCTTTTTTACTGAAGATGAATTACCTGATAAATTGAACGATGAGATATTGGCCTCATTACTGACTATTCGCAGAGTCGTCCTTTTTGCTTTTGACGAGATTACTCCTCAATATGTTGCTTTTTTTGAACGGCTAAAAAAACAAGGCATTTTGATCGAAACAATAGATCATCGCGACAAAGTAAGTACCTGCACACAATATGCCCTGCCCTCTCGTGACAAAGAATACTATGCCATGGCACAATGGGCAAAAAAACAACTTTGCGAAAATAATAGTGAAAAATTACCCCCCTTAAATAGCTTACGAACGTCACAACATCGTAAAATTATTTGCATAGTTCCCGATTTAAATAAAACGCGTACTTCTCTTGCCCGGATTTTTTACGAAGTATTTCATCCTGAATCGCTTTTTTCGCCTTATTCCACCAGTCCATGGTTTAATATTTCTGGCGGCGTAGCCTTATCAACCCTCCCCATGTTTCAAACGGTATTCACTTTATTATCACTTTTTAATGAAAAAACAAATTATTCGGTGATAAGTAATTTTATTCTTTCACCTTTTATTAATATGGCTGAAACGGAAAAATTTCAGCGTATTGCACTGGATATGAAATTACGCGATACGGTATTGGAAACTTTGCATTATCGTGATATATCGCCTTATAGATTAAACGAATACTGTCCATATTTAAGTCAAATTTGGGACGTTTTGAAAAATGCTGATCCGTCAAAAAAATACTGTCGCCCATCTGAATGGGTCATATGGCTCTCACAATTATTAATGGATTGTGTATGGCCAGGCGAGCGCACCCTCAACAGTGAAGAGTACCAACAATTACAGCATTGGGAAAGCGTATTAACAGAATTAAGTACCTTGGATGATTTTTGCAAGCCTTTGAATTACTCGGCATTTATTGCGCTATTAAAACAACGAATAGACGCCATTGCCTTTCAAATTAAAACCCATGATGCACCCGTTCAAATTCTGGGTGTACTGGAAGCTGCAGGTAGTTTGGCCGACGCTATCTGGATAGCTGAATTAACTGATAAAACCTGGCCACCTGCCGTTAAACCCAATCCCTATATTCCCCTTGATTTACAGCATCGTCTTAATATGCCCCATGCGAGCAGCCAACGCCAATATGAATACAGTCTACAGATGATGCAAGGCTGGGCTCGCTCGACTGAAGCGTTGTATGTAAGTTATGCAGAACGTGAAGGTGATGAAGTATTAGCACCTAGTCCATTATTAAAACTATTTTCACCCAAAATAGATAACCTAAGCCCATCAAATCCATTTTTACTTTATGAGCTTATCAAAGAAATACCACTTGAAACATGGATAGAACCTTCACACTTACCTTTTTCAATAACGACTGACCGTCATTTTTCGGCAAGTTTATTTGAACAACAAATAACCTGCCCTTTCAAAGCCTTTGCAGTGCAACGCTTGAAAAGTATTGAGTTTAAAACGCCTCAAACTAGCTGGGATGCAAGAAGGCGCGGCACGAATCTTCACGACACCATGGAGGTACTCTGGAAAAAATGGCGGCACAGTAATCATTTACATGCACTTTCTGAAGAGGCCTTAAATCAAGACATTGAACAAGCCGTTACACAAATACTAAAGAAAAACCTGGCTGTATTCGCTCGAACCCACACTTTTTTTGAGCTTGAAAAAGCCCGTTTAACCATGATAATTCGCAATTGGATCCCCTTTGAAAAATCACGACCGCCGTTTAAAGTCGCCGCCGTTGAATATAAACAATATATTCTTTTTCCCCTGGATAAAACATCACTAAGCTTGAGCTTGCGCATAGATCGCATCGATCATACTGATGCGGGTGAGTGGATATTAATTGACTATAAAACAAATGCTCAATCGCTCCAGGCCTGGTTTGAAAACCCACCAACACAATCTCAATTGCCCTTATATGCGAGCTTATTTAAAGAATCCCTGTCGGGCATTAGTTACGCATCGCTTCATCCATCAAGCAAAAAAATGAAATTTACGGGCATTGCTCGTCATTCCGAACTCATCCCCGACGTCCGCGCTCTTGAACAATTACCCAAAACACCCACCACCTCTTGGGATGAACTCATTCAACATTGGAAACTCCAGCTTCAAGGTGTTGCGCAAGATTTTATCGACGGGAATGTTGCCGTCAAACCCAACTCACCTATTGCCTGTCATCAATGCCATTTGGCCGCTGTTTGTAGGATTAACGATCGATGATTACTCATTCCACGAATATATACCCCTCGGAATTGGATTTGCGGCTAGGCGTTTTTGACGTAGGGGCGTCGTCCCCCCGTGGTTGCCCGTCTTTGGGTAGGCACGGGGGCCTACCCCTACAAACAGCCAACAACAACGCTGCAGATTCAATAACACGGGATATACATGAACGTCAACAAGCATTAGATACACGTCACTCTTTTATTGTTCAAGCCCCTGCTGGCTCAGGTAAAACAGAGCTTTTAACTCGACGCGTACTTGCTCTGTTAGCGATTGTTAGACAACCCGAAGAAATTGTCGCTATTACGTTTACCCGAAAAGCAGCAGCTGAAATGCGAGCCAGAATATTAACCGCGTTGGCCTATGCCGAAGAAAATGAACCTGAGGAAATTTATAAAAAAGAAACATGGACTTTAGCCAAAGCCGCTTATGCTCACGGAAAAGAATTAAACTGGCATTTATTAGAAAATCCTAACCGTTTGCGCGTAACAACTATCGATGCATTATGCTTAAATTTAGTTGCACAAATGCCTGTTTTATCTCGTATGGGCATACAACCTGAAATTATTGAAAATGCAGAAAGTATTTATTTAGCCGCTATTCAACAACTGTTTGAAAACGCAGATACACTTCCCTTGCATTATGGGGCTAGTTTAAACAAAATTCTCAGTTATTTTCATTATGACATTGATTACCTAACTGACTTGCTTCAAAAAATGCTCGCCTATCGAGAACAATGGCTGCCTTATGCCCTGTATGGTCAAACGGATCGTTTCCAACAACATCTCCAAAAAAGTTTGCAAGGAATTATTCACGCTGAGTTAGAGCAATTAAAGCCACAAGTTATGCAAGATGTTCGCTTTAGTGAATTATTGCACAGTTTAAATTATGCTTCCCAAAACTTAGCGAATACTGCTGATGATTTGATCATCGATGCATGGCCTGATACACAGCCTGAATCCCTGCTACGATGGCAATGCATTGCCAATATTTGCTTAACCAAAGAGGGGCATTGGCGCAAACGATTGACTAAAAATGAAGGTTTTCCACCTGAAAGTCAATTTAAAAATCCAGATGAAAAAAAGCATGCGCGTTATTACAAAGAGCAATTTATCGCTTTTTTGACTGAGTCTACGAATGAAACCCTACAAGAACAGCTGAGTGAAATTGCACGACTGCCTAATATAGATCATTATGAGCAGCAATTTGAATTAATCGCACCTTTATTGGATGTGCTCACCCTACTTGCCACCGAACTACGCATACAATTTCAAAAAATAGGGAAAACAGATTTTACCGAAATTGCGTCTGCAGCAAAAGTAGCGCTAGGATCTTCAGACGTTCCAAGCGAGCTTTTATTATCGCTCGATAATCGAATTCAGCATTTATTATTGGATGAATTTCAAGATACATCAAAATCACAATTTGAATTATTAGAAAAATTAATCAGTGGCTGGCAAAATGACGATGGCCGAACTTTATTTTTAGTCGGCGACCCGATGCAATCTATTTATCGATTTCGACAAGCTGAAGTGGGCTTATTTATTAAAGCTCAACAAGAAGGTGTCGGTGATTTACAGCTAAAATCACTGCAACTTAGCACTAACTTTCGCTCTGATAAGCATATTGTTAATTGGATTAATAATACATTTTGCACTTTATTTCCCCAAAACAACGACATCGCCAATGGTGCCATTTTATACTCCCCATCGAATACGCACCGTGATTATCCCTCAAAAACCGGTATTTTTTATCAACCTTATGCCAATGAAGGTGATTATCAACGCTTATTACTTGAACAATTAGAGGCAGCATTAAGCGATCCTGAGCAAGAAAGTATCAGCATTTTAGTCCGCTCTCGCAAACAAGCACGCCTGATCATTCCTTGGCTGCGCGCTGCACATATTTCTTATCAAGCAGTCGATATAGAAGCACTTGAATTAAAACCCCTCATTTATGATTTACTTGCACTCAGCAAAGCCTTATTTTATTTAGGCGATAAAACGGCTTGGTTTGCTATTTTACGCGCACCTTGGTGCGGCTTGACGCTATCTGATCTAATCGTTATAGCCAACGCATGTGAAGTCAAAACGCTATGGGAAACCATATCAAATTTCGATCAATTAACCGAATTAAGCATTGATGGATATAAACGACTTGAACGTGTAGTACCTATATTAACCCAGGCAATAAACGACTATTTTCGTTTACCCCTACGGCAATGGATTGAACATACCTGGATAGCCTTAGGCGGTCCGGCTTGTTTACCGGCTCGCTCCACACTCATGGATGCAAGCAGTTATTTTGAATTATTAGAATCATTTCAATCTCAAACCATGCCATTTGAGTTCAACGAGCTGGAAAAACAACTCCAACTCGCTTATTCAGCGCCCACCGAAAAAGCACGCATCCAAATAATGACCATGCATAAGGCAAAAGGCTTAGAATTTGATACCGTGATTTTACCCGAGCTCGAAAGCCCTTTTCGAAATGATAGCAAAGATATTCTCGTCTGGATGGATCAACCTCGAGGCCAACAAGATGAAAATGATATTTTACTCGCCATTTGTGAACCCTCAGGTGCGGATAGTGATGCACTTTATGCCTACATTCGTCGACAAGAAAAAATAAAAACATCGCTTGAGAATACGCGTTTACTGTATGTCGCAGCAACACGTGCAAAAAAGCAATTGCACCTGTATTTTAAAGTTGAAGATGCTGAAAAAATAGGCATCAAAAATCACAGCTTTCTTGACTTACTCTGGCCCGTCATTGAGAAAAATAATTTTTCGTCTTTTATTAGACCAACGCTGACCCCCACCGCAATGGAGGAAAACAACCTTCATATAAGTACTTCGAATAGCCTGTCTCGACTGCCCTCTTATTGGCAATTGCCCAAGGGTATTCAGCTTAATCAATTTGAGAAAAAATCGTTTGACAATGAGTCTGTTGAATTCGCATGGCACGTTAATAAGGAGCGAAAGATAGGCATTATTTTACATCGATTATTTAAAATGATTGCAAAACAAGGCCTCAATGCATGGCTCACACTACCCGAAAATAAAAAACGAGCGCGTATTCAAGGACTCTCTCACGCAGAGGGTCAATACCCCCTGCGCGAGGCCGATATTCAACATATGCTCCAAGGTCTTGCTCACAGTATTCAAAGTACTCATGGAGACTGGCTATTCAAACAATTGCAACAACCCTCTGCACGGATAGAGTGGGCATTAGAGCGTTTTCAACATGGCGAAGTAAAGCAGTTTATCCTAGATGCAACATTTATTGATGAAAATGATACGCGCTGGATTGTAGATTATAAAATGGCACAAAACTCTGGTATAGATCACGATATTTTTTTAGAAGAGCAAAAGCAACTCTATACCCCACAGCTTGAAAGATATGCGGAATTATTACGCAGCATGGAATCACGCAAGACTAAACTTGTGCTCTATTTTCCGCTGATGGATGCGTGGCTAGAGTGGACGCCACCATAAAAATGACCATTATAGTAGCCATAAAATATGTTTATGGCTACTATAATGGTCATTTTTATTGACGAACTCATATAATTGCATTACAATAACCGAATGAACAAAGTAAGAATATCGTCTCGTTACACCGCTCTAGCCATAAGCCTATTAGGGAAACAGATTCAACTTGGCCGAAAACAACGTAAATGGTCTGAAGCTGAGCTCGCTAGTCGTGCAGGAATCGCTAGAGCAACCCTCCAAAAGATTGAAAAAGGTGATCCTCACTGTGCTATTGGCCTTGTATTTGAAGTTGCAGCACTGGTTGATATTCAACTCTTTGAGGCAGAGAAACCATCGCTAGCGCAGCACATTCAGCAAACAAATGACAAAATAGCATTACTTCCTAAGAGAGTACGCAGCCCACCTAGGGATATAGATGATGACTTCTAATAACGCTCAAGAAGCCTTTGTGTGGATATGGCTACCGCATGAAACGCAACCTGTCGTCGCAGGTAAGTTAGCAATGGCCAATAATAAATTGATCTTTAATTACGGTAAAACATACTTGCAGCGCGAAAATGCCATTGCTATCTATGATGTGGAACTTCCATTGCGTCAGGGCGACCTTCCTTTATTAAGCGGATTAAGCATGCCTGGTTGTATACGCGATGGTTCTCCCGATGCTTGGGGACGCCGTGTACTCATCAATAGATTATTAGGGTTAAAAGGCATAGGGCAAGATCCTGCAATATTAGATGAACTTACTTATTTACTTGAGTCAGGTTCCGATAGAATTGGCGCATTAGATTTTCAACGCTCTGCAACAAATTATGAGCCTCGCTTACAAGCCAATGTTAGCCTAAGTGAATTACAAGATGCTGCTGAACAGGTTGAAAAGGGAGAACCGCTGCTCAAAGAGTTAGATCAAGCATTATACCATGGTAGCTCAATTGGTGGCGCGCGTCCTAAAGCGCTAATTGAGGAAAATGGGAAAAAATATATTGCGAAATTTTCATCCTCATCTGATGTATTCAGCATTCTGAAGGCAGAGTTTATAGCCATGCAATTGGCTAAAATGGCGGGTTTGAATGTTGCGAATGTGCTCCTAACAAAGTCTGCCCATAAAGATGTTTTATTAATTGAACGCTTTGATCGTGTTCCAACTGGTGATGGCTGGGAACGCAAAAGCATGATATCTGCATTGACCTTACTTGGGCTTGATGAAATGATGGCACGTTATGCAAGTTATCAAGATTTAGCCGAAATTATCCGCCACCAGTTTTATCATGCCGCCACGACGCTTAAAGAACTTTTTTCTCGTTTAACATTTAATATTCTTACCGGCAATACGGATGATCACGCTCGTAATCATGCGGCATTTTGGGATGGAAAAATGCTTACCTTAACCCCTGCTTACGATATTTGTCCTCAAAACCGTACCGGTCGAGAAGCCTCCCAAGCCATGTTTATTTCCGACAATAACCGCATGAGCAATATCTCATCCTGTCTTAGTGCAGCTCCCCATTTTTTACTTTCTAAAACAGAAGCAAATGCAATTATTGAAGCACAAATAATCTGCATCAACGAGAATTGGTCCCTTGTTTGCGATATGGCTCACCTCAATAAAACCGACCGAGCGTTCTTATGGGGGCGTCAATTTTTGAATCCTTATGTTTTTGAAAATCCAGATTAGGATAACGACTCTTGTCGGCCTACCGTTGTAGCTTAGTATCCTAGGCTCACGCATATTTTGAAATGAAACAGGTATCGCTTTTAAATTAATTTTTTTGTTACTACTCAGGCTATCAAAAATTAGTCAAGATGGGTTTTCCATTGGCAAGAGAAGCCATGGCATCACGGATGAACCTTCTCATTTTTTAAATTTAATTTATTGTTCTAAATTATAAAAAATAACGGCGTCATTCCGTGCGAGCGCCGCGTAAGTTGGTGTTAAATGTGCTGAAATAGATACGGCGCAAGACACGGAATCCAAATGGAAAGTACTGAAAAAATAAATGAACCTGTTGAAAAACCCACAATTCCGCACTTCGCAGAGATGGGCCTTGATTTTTTCTAGATCGCCCATTTGGATTCCGTATCTCAAGTCGCATGAAGCCCATCGTTTTTTTTACGTTCGAGCGCGACTTTCGTACGGAATGACGCCCTTATTTTTTAACTTGTTAACCAAAAAAACTACATTTAAAATATGAGCGGAACACTCAGATGGCATCAAGCATGTTAATTTTTTGTTGAAAAAAACGGACACACCCCTTTTAAAGTTCGTGAAAATGTGATCAAATAGCCGCTATGGACGAAAAAGATAAACTCATCGAAAAATTACTTACGAAGATAGCGGAGCTTGAAAAAATAGTTTTAGCGCAGTTGCACCTTATTGAAGAGCAAGCGAAAACAATTAAAAAACAAGGCGAGCGTATAACGGAGTTGGAGAGACGCCTAGATAAAAACAGTCAAAACAGCAGTAAGCCACCCTCCTCGGGTGGTCTCAGTCGTAAACCGCAAAATAATCGAGATAAAAGCGGTAAAAACACAGGCGGTCAAAAAGGACACGTTGGCACGACGCTTCAATCAGCGAAGCCTGATAAAGTCATTTTTTTGCTTGTTTCCCATTGCGAAAGTTGCTTGGCCGATTTAAGCAAACAAGCACCTGACGATATTGAAAAGCGTCAAGTGCATGATATACCGACGATAAAAATACACATAACTGAATACCAAGCTGAAAAAAAACAATGTTCATGTGGGCATGTCACATGCGGCACATTTCCGTCCGAGGCGAAGTCAGGCGTTCAATATGGCGCAAGAATAAAAGGCTTGGCGTTGCATTTGCATAGTGAGCAAAAGCTTCCTTATGCGCGGTGTTGTGCTTTTTTAACGGATTATTTTGGCAGTAGCTTCA
>JAIELR010000236.1 GCA_019752835.1 Gammaproteobacteria bacterium
TTTGGCAAGTATTTCACCAAGTATGTGTATATTTGCAATCTTAGATTGATCCTCAAAAGCTATTTTGATTGATTTAATTAGCTCATCAACTAGCTGGGTTTTGAAAAGGATTAAGGTGTTTTTACTGCAATATTCAATGAAAGAATTTTTCCATTTTGCCTCAATTTTAACATCAATAGCGTATTTTTTAAACTGAACGATAAAACGAAGCGCTCCTAAGCCATTCCACTTATCATCTTTAATTGCTCCTTTATATGAAATATTTATTATTTTTTTTTCTAAATAAGGTTTAAGTTTTGGAGGAATTTTTATTGCTTGAATTGTTTGATATACATAACCATTGACTAATTTATCATTATCCCATTGACCATAGGCATGATATTTTTTTTCTTTTGTCTTTACCAAATAACATCCATAACCTTTTTTCTTATCTTGCTCCCATTGCCCAATATATTGACACTCAGCGCTATCAATTATACCTAAACCATCTTTTTTTTTATCGTTTGTAAGTGTTCCACAATACTTATCTGAATGAGATGCCTGATATTGATTCCAATAAATATGCTTATCAAATGGTTTGTAATCATTACTATTCCAATCAGAAGGTAACTCGCTGAGAGAAATATCTGAATCACTACTGCTTTGATCGGTTTTGTCGAAAAAAAATGAGTCTTTATCATCACTTAATTCTATTTTATCATTAAAAGTAATATTGCTCTCTTTTTTCCCCTCTATTTTAAATTCTTCTTGTTTAATTTCTTGAGAAAGGCGAACATTATTATTGTTAGGAATAGGTTTGGTTTTTTTTATATTATTAGATTTTTGATTATTTCTTTTTGAGTTAGGTTTTCTCTGCGATAAATTTTGACCATTCTCTTCGGACTGCGTAGCTGCACTCGCACCAGCGAGTACATTTACAACATTCGAAGCTTTTTCCATAAAATAATTAAACATTTCTATAATATTCCTTTACGGTATTTTTTGTTTCTGACTGTAGTCAGATTACAAGCTTTTGTTTCATGCTTGCTTCCCTTCCATGAGTAAGGGAAGAATGAAGTTTACACTAATTTAGTTCAATTTTTGAAACTGAGGGACTACAATCATTAACAATATCGCCTAAAACGAAGAGCGTTTGTGCAATCCCAGCTGTGATGTTAGCCACAATTTCAGCTTTAATTTTCGCAAGTATTTTATTTCGTTGAAAACGATCATTTTTTATTGAATAAAAATATGCATTTTTTGTCAAAAACTCAGTAAGATGCGTAATAAACTCTGGCTTTTTGTTTGCTGATATTTTACTAATGTCATTTATCAAATATTCTGCAAAATCTCGACAATTTTCTGTATTGTTATTGTTAGTAGGCTTCGTTTTAAGTTGCGCATTATTGTGATTAAACAAACTGTCTTTTCCCGGTGCGCGATATGTTTTTTCAGATTTATTTAATTCTACCTCGGGATAAAATACACTTTCCATGATAACTTTGTTTGCCTCAATGCAATTTTCGATTATATTATCATCAATTTTGTTTTCAACAATGACTTTTGCGTCGGACTCCTGCGCTCTTTGAATCATTTTCGAATACATATTGCAGTAATGAGTCAACATGCGTTTAATAATATCCAAGGCCTTAATGCTATTTTCTGTTAGAGGATTGTCAGATGAAAAATATTTATTTATAACAATAGTTAATTTTGTATTTATTTGATTTTTATATGCTTTCAATCGATCATCTATTGGTGTTAAAAATTCATTTAGTACCGTCGTACGGTGATTAGCAAATCGGATTACTTCACTCAAAAAATTGGATTGAGTAAGTTGAATTTTGTCCACTACCTTATTAAGAAAGATTTGTATTTTAACATCATTATTTTGTAGATGTTTTTTATGACGAGCATAAAACGCATTAAATAATTCGACTATAATTGCTTTATTTGACTCAATAGCATTTGTAATTATTTTACTGTCAATTTTTTTTTCAAAAATAATTTTTTCGCGTAATTTTTGAACATCGCCAAAGTGTTTAGATAACGTATTCATTTGATCAGACATTAAAAGCTCTATGAGCTCCAAATCCTTAATCGAATTTTCTATTATTTCTGCTGAATTATCATCGATGAAATATCGTTGCATGATAAGAGAAAATGATTTCTCTAATTTGTTTTCAATTTCTATTAATTGATTGGTCGTTTCTGTTAGGAACCTCTCAATTATATTTGCCTGATTATCGACTTTTTTAATAATTTCTTTTAAAAATTCGGATTGATTAGAGATAACTTGCTCTGTTTCAGTAAAACTTAAATCTAAATTATTACTGTACATTCCATATCCTTATAAAGAATAATCGAAAATGAGAAAGCCCAAGAAGAGGAACTGCCTACTTCTCCTTGCTTGAATCACCTAAATAACTGCGAGCCAATCTTAAAATTTTTGAGCTGCTGGTGTTGGTTTGAAACAATCTCCTGCATTATTATTTTTAGCATTTAAATTATTGACTTGACCGTTGTTATTTTGATTAAAAATACTATTTGTCCCTGGTGCAGACAATACTTTTTTTTTCAAAATTCTGACCGTGGGAGTTAGTCATAATTTCTTTTGCTAATTTATCGAGATCAGCTTGCTGTTTAACCTCATTATTTCGCATAAATCGCTCACTTTCCTGGATACCTTCGATCAGAATTCCAACTATAGTTTTTTCTTGCTTGTGTTCTTTATTATCCATATTCATATCCTTATAAAAAATACTGAAACTTAGAGCTCAAGGAGAAGCATTGGTTATGCGCCTCCCCTTGCTCGAAGTCACTAAATTACCGATTGCTAATTTTGGAGCTGGAGAGAGGCTGGTTTACAGCATTCATCAACAACAATCTCAGCCAAATCGCTAAGAGTTTGTGCAATACCTACTTGGTTGATACTCTTTTCAATTGCAGGCTTAATTTTCCCAAGTACATCATTTCGCTGCGCACGATTACCTTTTATCGCATTAAAGTTAGCATTGTTGGTTAAGATTTGAGTAAGTTTCGCAATAAACTCCTGCTTCTTATCTGCTGGAATTGCTTGGAGATCATTTATCAAATTCTGAGCATAACCTTGGCAATCGCCGACATTATTATTTGCAGCATTTGAATTAGCTTGAGCATTGTTATTTTGGTTAAACATACTGTTTGCTCCAGGGGCTTGGAGTGCTTTTTGTTCAGGATTCTGATTATTGTTATTGTTTCCATTACCTATGACACCTTTAATTATCGTGGTGCCAGCCTCTGCTAACATTTGTATGCTTGTTTGTTGGACTTGTCCTAACACTTTGATAGTTTCAAATAAACTATTCATAATAACTTTATTTGCATCAATGCAATTATTGATCATTTGGTCATCAATTTTATTTTCGGAAATAACTTTTGCGCCAGCTTCTTGGGCACTTCTGACCATTGCAGAGTACGTTTCCATGTGAGCCCGCACAATACGCTCTAAACTTTCCAACATTCTAACTTCAAGCTCAGTTAGTTTTTTTGGTTCATCTGGCAGGTATTGATTCATAATACGAGTTAAATGTTTATCCATTCCTTCTTGCGCTACTTTTAACTGACTATTTGTATCTGTTAAAAATTTATTAAGCAATTTTGTTCTATCATCATTAACTCTAATAACTTCATTTAAAAAATTATTTTGATTAACCGTAATTTTTTCCGCTAATGTAGTAAGAAAAACCTGCATTTTGGCATGGTTAGCCTGTTGAAGCTTTTCACTTCCAAAGATACCTTCAATAACAGTTCCTACAATGAACCCTTTTTCACTCATTGCGCCCGTCTTAAAAAGTTGACCGCATTGGGATAAATTTTGATTTTGGATGAAATTGGTGATACTAGAGCCAAAAGCTCCAATATCTGCTTTTGTTACCGAATCGATAATTTTTCCAGGTATCTCGGCCAATGCTAATTCATTACCTTTAGGCATCTTAAATCTCCTTACTTGACTTAACTGTTTGATTTTAAACATGAATGCTTTCTAGTACCTACCCAAACGAGGCAATAATATCATCTATTAAGACAATGTTCAACTTTTAAATACAGTATTTGTGCGCTAAAATTTATCATAAATTATTTTAAATTTTTTTTGCATATTTTCTTACCCTTAGACGATGTTTTTTGTACTTTACGTTACTTATTGACAAGTAATGTGTTATTATTTTATGCGCTCAAATAAATCATTATTTCTCAAGTAGTTGGATATTGAAGATAGGTTATTTTTGCAAGCAAAAATAAGAACGAGCTATGGTATACTCTCAGGCCATATTATCCACATGGCAACCTAGCTAATGAAAACAACTGAACTTGATTTACTCAAAACCAGACGTTTTTTACCTTTATTTATCACCCAATTCTTAGGTGCTTTTAATGACAACACCTTTAAAAACGCGCTGGTTATACTGATTACCTATCGTTTAGCGAGTATTGCGGGGTTTAATCCCCAAATTCTGGTCATTTTCGCCGCCGGGATCTTTATTCTGCCCTTTTTTCTGTTCTCGGCAACAGCGGGACAACTTGCTGATAAATATGAAAAATCCAGACTTATTACGATCATAAAATTTATTGAAATCATGTTAATGCTGCTCGTCACTGTGGGCTTTTATTTCCAGAGCATCACATTGCTCATATTTTGTCTATTTTTACTGGGAACCCACTCCACTTTTTTTGGCCCGTTAAAATACGCCATTTTGCCCGATCAATTACATGAAAACGAATTAATTGCCGGTAATGGTTTGATAGAGGCAGGTACCTTCATTGCTATATTAATTGGTACTCTGGTCGGCGGATTATTTGTCCTGCAATCTCATGGAGAAACCATTATTTCGCTCTTAGTACTCGGTGTTGCCATAGCAGGATGGTGCACAAGTTTTTTAATTCCCAAAACTAACAATTTTAATCATGAGCTCAAGATACGATACAACATCATAAAGGAAACACACCAACTCATTCAGTACTCAAGGAAGCAGCGGGATATATTTCTATCTATCCTCGGCATTTCCTGGTTTTGGTTAGTGGGCTCAGTTTTTTTATCGGAATTTCCCGTTTTTGCCAAGAACATTTTGCACACGAGTGAAAATGTAGTGACCTTTTTTCTTACTTTGTTTTCCATAGGTTTAGCCATTGGCTCATTGTTATGTAATAAATTATTAAAGGGCAAGGTTCACGCTACTTACGTACCTCTAGGTGCGTTTGGCATAACCGTATTTACGGTTGATCTCTATTTTGCATCAGGTCATGGCTCAATACCCTTGGCGGGGCAGTTAATTGGATTGGGACAGTTTCTCACTACCTTTGCTGGCTGGCGAATTACTGCCGATTTACTGTTAATTTCCATTTGTGGCGGTATTTATACCGTGCCACTGTATGCTATTTTGCAACAACGCAGTGAAAAAGCGCACCGCGCACGTGTTATTGCGAGCAATAATGTGATAAATGCTTTGTTTATGGTTATTGCAGTAGTGGCTACGATGATCATGCTAAGAGCAGGACTCTCGGTAATCCAGGTGTTTCTTGTCATCGCCATAGTAAATATCGGCATGGCAATTTATCTTTGTAAATTAACACCAAAAAATGATAAACTTACTCATTAACTTAATAAATGAGGTGTCATTATGACGAGCATGGCTAATTCCAATGCAACTGTTGAAAGTATTTTTTGGCCTAAAGAGCAACATCGCTTATTAAAACAAGCATTTTTAGTATTCATGGGTGTTGTTTTATTGTTTGGCGCATCACAACTTGCAATTCCATTCAAACCCGTCCCACTTACCTTCCAAAGCGCGATGGTCGTACTTATAGGCATGACCTATGGCTCCCGTTTAGGGCTAGCTACCGTTATAGCTTATTTGGCTGCTGGAGCATTAGGAGCGCCTGTATTTGCTGAATTTTCAGCCGGTCCGCAGGTTTTCTTTGGCACCACAGGCGGTTATTTAATCGGTTTCATTCCTGCCGTATTATTGAGCGGGCTCTTAGCTGATCGCGGTTGGGCTTGCCGCTATGTTATGGCATTTGCCGCAGCAATTTTAGGTGCCTTACCTATCTTTCTTGCAGGCGCTGTACAGTTATCCTTCTTTATTGGCTGGCATGCTGCTTGGCTTGTAGGCGTAAAACCTTTCCTCGCTACTGAGTTAGTAAAATTGTTTATCATTGCTTTCGCGGCTAAACAAGTATGGCGAAAAAGCTAATAAACACCCAGCAGAGCTCGCCTATGTCCAAAAAACCACAAAAGGCGAGCTCGAAAGAAAACCTAACATTTCGCCCTCATCATTTTCTCTGCACCTTATGTTTTCAAGGCAAAGGCTATTCGCCTGATTTTATCCGAAACTATAAAAGCATAGTTCGTGATTTAAAATCGGATACAGACGATGAAATCCTTATTACTGTCACTCCCCACACTGATTCCATTTGCTCGGCTTGCCCGAGCAAAGTAGACTTGCTCTGCAAAACACAAGAAAAAATAGACTTGCTTGATAAGGCCCATGCTGCAGCCTTAGCGTTAAACGCGGGCGAAACCTTAACCTGGACCGAAGCTAAGCAACGCATTAAGGAACGCATGACACTTGAACAATTTCATAAGATTTGTGAGCCGTGTAGCTGGAAGGCGTATGGGTTGTGCGAAGTTGTGTTGACAGAGTTTTTGAAAAAATAAGATACTCCGTGCAGATGAACCATCAACGAATACGTTCACGCTTGTCCCGCTTCTAAGGTAATCGCCGCTTGAACCGTACCTTGATTATCCAATCGGCTAATAAGGACTTGCTTCGCTTCAATACCATATAGCTCTCGAAGACTTACCATCCATTGAGTCAGTGCATCAAAGGAGACACGATCAAATTTAACATCCACAGTATTGTTATTATTTTGTTGTATCGACGTTAAATTATGGGCAATAGCACTATTTCGAACCGATTGATCGGTGGTTGTTAATAAGGCCTGGGTACCAACCAATTGCCCATTGACGCTGGTGCCTTGCAATTGTTTTATTTCAGCTGACGTACGATTCATCCAATCGAGCAAGGCTTGATCTTGCTGAACAGCCGATTGCATATTCATTAACCCATGGTGAATAGGCATAAGTACTAACTCATAAAGCACAAAAAAAACTAACAAGACACCGCCTATTAGTACAATGCGCTTCTCACGTAATGCTAATGTTTCCCACCACTGTTGCATCAAGTTTTCTCCTGTATCGTAAAGCGAGCAACCACTTGATTATTTTTAGTTGCTCCCTGATCTTGTTTAGCTATGAGCCCAGCACGATGAAGTTGATCTAAAGCCAAATCTAATGAATTAAAATTATTTGCCTGTAATTCTAGCACTAACTGAGCATCTTGATAATGTATCGTAATGATTTTTACCGCTGGCATTTGCTTTAGCACCTGCCCAACCGACGCAAGTAAGCCAAGATAACCATTGCCTGTTTGATTATTTTGTAATTCTTTTAAGGTGCGATCCATACGAATTTGTGGTGCAACTACACTGGTCGCGCTGGGATAAATTTGCTTATAAAGCAACTCTATTTGCGCTTGCAAAAATTTATCTTGTTTTTTTAAAACGAAAAACTGCGCAGCGGTACTGACTAAACTCACAACAATTCCTATGGTAACGATAATAGACGTCAGAAAGCCTAATTTTTTTATCGGTGATAAATGATGTTCTTGTTCAAATTTATCTTGTAATAAATTAGGGACATTTGTATTTTGTGTGAGATTGATAGCGCCATTCATTAAAAAATCGGCAGATTCATTTTTTTCCTCTATAGTTAACGGCAATGTGCTTAAACCCATTTTATCCAATGGTGATTTTTCACCACAATAATGAATAACCAGCAGAGAAGGACGCTCAGCTTCCTCAGATTCTTCCCATAATAAAATCAGCAGTTGCTGCCAATTTTCTGCATCGCAACTCAATCCATGATATGCGTTCACACGAATTAAAATAGTTTTTTCAACCACCACATGCCATTTTTTTGCCTCATAAGGAAGTAAAAAATAATCCGGCAACATGGCTTTAAAAACTAATTTATGTTGAAAAAATTGTAAATATTCCTGCATTTTTTTCTGCGGAATTGCCAATAAACTGACACGGCCATTTTCTTGAACATGGGTAATCACAATATGATAATGGTCGATAGGTTCCAATAATTGATCTTCAATTGCAAAAGGTAAGGCTTTTGTTAATTTATTCATAGGCATTTTAGGTAAGGATTTTTCTAAAGAAATAACTTCTGTTCCAGAAATAATTAAAAATGCCGCGCGCATTTGAGCAAGATGAAGAGCTTCATCGATAGAGCTTATTTTAGTGATGACTGATGCATTACCTTCTTCTATCAAGGTACATTCGATATTATCTGTCGCATCCATTAACCGTAATATAATTAAGTTCATAATTTTTACACCCCACCTCGGCTTTCCCACAACACCGTTACCACTATGGGCTTTTGTTGACTTTGATCTTCACTGGCCGCGATACTTGATTGCGTCGTCTGGCTCACTTGATCGGTTGATGCATCTTCATTTGTGTCCGCGTCAGGACGATATAACATAGCATGTAAATTCAGTTTTTCCGATGAATTACTCACATGAGCAGTTACCAAAAAATAATCGCTATTCATGGTTAAATCTGCCTTGTTAATATTTGCATTTTGTATTGTCTCATCTTTCAAAAAATCATCGATCGATGAAAAAGGTGTATCTCCACGATTTTGTACTATTTCAATCGCCGTTTGCAAATCGAGCGTCTTGCTAAGGCTTGCGATCACAGGGGCTGATGCGGTGTTAATATTAATAGGTGTTTGCTTGGGTAAGGCTGTAATAAAAGGTTTTAAGCGCATATATAAATTTGCATTCATACCTTTGACCAATCGCAATTCGCTTGGACTGACCATCAATGCTTGCGCAGCGCGATATGGAGGGTGTAATTTGCCGTAATAGCGATTGATCTTTGCATCGGCTGATGCCGCCTGATCCGCAGTGCTGGTATTAGTGGAGGTATTAGTGGTATTGGATGAATTGCTTGTATTAGTGGAAACATTGGACGTGTTGGACGAATTGTTTGTATTAGTGGAAACATTAGATGTGTTGGATGAGTTGCTTGTATTAGTGGAAACATTAGATGTGTTGGATGCATCATCACTCTGCGGTTTTGTGACCCACTCATGGACCGAGACAGCAATCGCCTTCGCATCCTTTGGATCAATATCAGGATCAACCACCTGAATCATATTTGCAAAATTTGCTTCATATTGTTCATTCACTAAATTATTCAAATTGAATTTACCCTGCATATCGATCAATGTCCCTGAGACTTGAAAACCATTAGTCGCCGTAATATCACTAAATGATCGAGGAAGGTTATCCATGGCTGTTTTACTCACATCTTGGGAGCCACTTTCTTGTGCCTGCTCATGCGCAGTTTGAGCATCTTGTATCAACAAGCCTCTGGCCCATGCTTCTACTACTTTCGCATCAAGATACATACGATCATTGTTCAACACTAAAGTTGTTCGCTCAATTTGAGCCTGTTGTTGCACCATCATGGTTATCGCAAGGGTTGTGACAAGCGTCATGATAAGTAAGGCAACAATGATGGCGCTGCCTTTACATTTTTGTACATTACCCTTAATTTGTGTTGGATTGATCATTACTTTGATCGCTTTTTTTATGCAAATTATCGGCAAATACAGGAATATATAAATCGACTGCCCCAAAAGATTCATCTGTAAACACGATTTCCACCGCCCGTGGCAGAGGATTTTTTGTATTTTTATTCGACGACTGAGTATCACCAACAGACGAGGGCCATTGTGTATAACGCTTTAATTTATCATCATAATAAAAAATTTGGCTATCCTTGATATGCTTTAGTAATACTCGGCTGACTGACTTGGTTGCCGTTGCTAAATCTAACACATCCCAGGTACCGCGAGTAATTGTTGATGTACACTCATAGGTAACTCGTTGCAAATTACTGATATTAAGAGACCCCAATGGATTAACATTGCCGGTGCGGGTAAAGGTAATCGTGTGAGCAGTTCCCGTCACTGCAGCGTTAAGTTGACCGCTTTTACTGCGCACTGGTCTATCAATCATTTGACTAATATCCAAGCGCATCATTGCGGTGGCCAATTGCAATTGATTCATCGCTGTTTGGTGTTGATCTAGCACTTTTTTGTCAAAGAAAATACGACGCAAGGCAACTGTCGCAATCGTTGCCATAATGGCAAAGATAAACAATGCTAATAAAATTTCAACTAAGGTGAAGCCTTTTAATCGTCGGTTCATGAGTGAAGCATATTCAAGTGCTGTAAAAAAGTAGTCGCCCCAACGGCACCAACAATTCGACTTTCAGTCATTTCCTGCCCCTGTGGATTTATAAAAATGATGGTTGGCGGCGCTATCACATTATACTCTTTCAAAAGCGCCTTCATCTCAGGCGTATTTTTTGTCATATCGACACGCACACGCTCAAAAGGCAAAAGCGTTGTTTTCACATTGGTCTTATTAAATGTACGTATATCCATTTCTTGGCAGGCAAGACACCACCTAGCATAAAAATCGATCACCGTAATTTTATGATTCTGACGCGCATGCGCCAATAAAGAATTTAAGCCTTGTCTGGTGGTAACAACTGAAAACTCCGATGAATTGTTTTCAGGCGCTGCATTTGCATTCGTCCACGGGGTTAAGGGTTGCCAAAGGCTTGTATTGCCCTGGGCTGCACCCAACAACAAAATGGCACCTAACATGGCAAACACTAAGCCGAGCCCCCGCCAAAATTTGGCCCATCCTGTAACGGCTGGCTGTAATAATCCGAGGTAAATGGAAGAAATAATCAATAAAACAGCCCATAGTAACAAACTTACTCGACCAGGCAGGATTCTGTTAAGTAACGCAATGGCAATAGCGAGTAGAAAAACACCCAAAATTTGTTTGATGGTTTCCATCCAATGACCTGTACGCGGCAAGATGCGGCCCCCAAAAGTGCCCACTAAAAACAAGGGAATTCCCATACCAAGCGCCATAGTAAACAGAGCTAATCCACCTAATAAACCATTACCGGTCTGAGTGATATAACCAACAGCAGCAATTAACGCTGGACTCACACAGGGTGAAACAATTAAGGTTGCCAAACAACCCATCACTGCTGCACCTACAAAATGGCCCGATTTTTGATGGTTGCTTAAATCGGTTAGTCGCTCTTGAAGGCGACGGGGCAAGCGAATTTCGTAAAAACCAAATAAGGAAAGAGCAAGCAGCACAAAGAGTAAACTACTAATAGCGATGGCCAGTGGCGTTTGTAATAAAGCTTGTAAATTAGCGCCTACAAAACCTGCGATAAGCCCAATGACAGCATAGGTTAATGCCATGCTGAGCACATAAGTGAGTGAAATCCATGCCGCACGTGCGGTACTTATTCCTTCATGCCCAATAATGAGACTCGATAAAATGGGGATCATGGGTAAAATACAGGGTGTAAATGCCAGCAATAAACCCAAACCAAAAAAACTCAATAAAGCCCAGCCAATATTGTGACCACTTAACAAGGAGCTCAGCTTATCCTGTTCATTTTGAGCAACTGGGGACGCTGGTTTTGGGGCCACCGTTGTGGCATGACGGCCAAGTAGCGCAGGTAAAACAAGCGCTTTCGTTACCGGCGGATAACAAAAATGCTTGCTTGAACAGCCTTGATAACACACGTTCAAATTCACTGTCTGGTTAGCATACTGTGGGGGTATAGGAATAGTAATATTCAGTTGATTTGCATACGCATTAAACCTCCCCAAAATATCATCAGTGAATGTTTGTGCTGGGGGTAACTTTATCCCCGTAATACGCTGGCCATTCACTATAAAACAAAAGCGATCTTGGTATAAGTAATAACCTGGAGCCATTTGCCAGTGGGCGTTGACGGTGTTGGCATCGCGTACAGCGGAGAATTGATAGGCTTGGGCAAGCGGGAGGGGATTGTTATCAACATTAAACAGATCAACGGCACTTGCCGACATGCTGAAAAAAAATAAAGTACAAAACAAGAACCAAGAGCGTCGTATCAGTGAAAACAAGCATTTCATTCTGCATTTTCCTTATCAATAGCCGCCAATAACTCGGTCAATGTTTGCGCGCCCATTAAGGGATGAGCCTTGTATCCCATTTTGCCAACAAAAAAAGTAGGCAAATGAGTTACCCCATTTTGTTTCGCTAATTGCTCATTACGGCTGAGCAAAACACTGACCTCAGGCCCCATCTCTTGTCGCTTGAGCTCATTGGTGTCGATAAAAGCTTGTGACAAAAGATCAATCGCTTGCTGTTCTGTCAGTTTAGGGGAAGCATTAACCATAAGATGGTTTGCAGCAAGAAACCGGTCTTGTAAGCCCGCGGCTAAAACCAATCGTGTAAAATACGCCTTTTGTGCATCATCTACCATTGGATGATAGATAATACGAACATTGGGCCGTTTTTCCATGACTACATTGATAATAGAGGCCATTTTCAAGCAATCTAGGTTTGAATAGTCTAAAAACTCTACCAAAATGACCTTACCGCTTGGATTACCGTCAGTATTAATAGGTAAAGCGCTATAGATCGCATTATTTTTGCTTGCTCCGCAGCCTGCAATGAAAAAACTTACTAGGATTAGTACAAGAATTCGTGCCAACTGACTCATCTTAAAATGAACTCCTAACAAAAATATTTACTGTCTGACCCTTGAATTATGACTAGTTTACCTCATATAACGTGACAGGCGATAGTGCAGCCCCTTCAATTACGAGCAGTATAGAAAGGTCCGCACTCCAAAGTAGAGTTATTTATCATAATAGGAGAGAAAGTCGATGGCAAATATTCGTCCATTACGTGACCGTATTGTTGTAAAGCGTGAAAACGAAACGAAAACAGCTGGTGGGATTTTGATTCCTGATACCGCAGGTGAAAAACCTATCATTGGTATAGTAATAGCTGTTGGTAGCGGCAAAACGTTAGAAAATGGTGTTGTCTTAGAAATCGCCGTCAAAGTAGGCGACAAGGTATTGTTTGGCAAATATGCTGGCACCGAAGTTGAAGTCGCTGGCGAGAAATTGGTTGTGATGCGTGAAGACGACATCATGGGCATTATTGAAGGTTAATAACCGAACTTACATTTTAAAAGAGGAAATTGACAATGGCTAATGCAAAAGAATTTCATTATGGTATTGAAGCTCGCAGCAAGATTTTAGCGGGCGTGAATCAGGTGGCAGACGCAGTTCAAGTGACCCTAGGTCCTAAAGGCCGCAATGTTGTGATTGAACGAGGCTATGGCTCACCAGACATCACCAAAGATGGCGTGACCGTTGCGAAGCAAATTGATCTTGAAGACAGAGTTGAAAACGCTGGTGCGAAAATGGTTATCGAAGTTGCCTCCAAGACCGCTGACATAGCCGGTGATGGTACAACAACCGCAACCGTATTAGCGCGTGCTATTTTTCGCGAAGGTCAAAAAGGTCTGGTTGCAGGCGTCAGCCCACGCGAATTAAAGCTGGGTATTGATTTAGCTGTTGCTGCCGCAGTTGACGAATTAAAAGCTATCTCGCAAGAATGCAACACCAACGAACAAATTAAAGATGTTGGTACAGTTTCAGCTAACGGTGATTCCGAAATTGGACAAGTCATTGCCGATGCAATGGAAAAAGTAGGCAAATCCGGCGTTATCACCGTTGAAGAAGGTCAAGCCCTCAGCACGGTCTTAGAGGTCGTTGAAGGTATGCAATTTGATCGTGGCTATAGTTCACCTTACTTCGTGAATAATCAGCACAGCATGACCGCCGAACTTGAAAACCCATTCATTTTATTAGTTGACAAAAAAATCAGCAATATTCGTGAAATGCTCCCAACGCTTGAAGCTGTTGCTAAATCAGGCCGTGCTCTGTTGATCATTGCTGAAGATGTTGAGGGCGAAGCCTTAGCAACCCTCGTGGTGAACAATTTGCGTGGTATCGTTAAAGTTGCCGCTGTGAAAGCACCTGGTTTCGGTGATCGCCGTAAATCAATGCTGCAAGATATTGCAACATTGACCCATGCAACCGTTATTGCTGAAGAAACAGGACGCACACTGGAATCGGCTGGTCTTCCTGATTTAGGTACCGCTAAACGCGTTATCATCACTAAAGATGACACCACGATTATTGATGGCGCTGGTAAGCCAGAAGAAATCAAAGCACGTATCGCTCAAATTCAAGCGCAAATCGAAAATGTAACCTCCGATTATGATCGTGAAAAATTGAGTGAACGCGTTGCCAAATTATCTGGCGGCGTAGCCGTTATCAAAGTTGGCGCAGCAACCGAAGTTGAAATGAAAGAAAAGAAAGCGCGAGTTGAAGATGCCTTGCACGCAACTCGTGCAGCCGTTGAAGAAGGTATTGTTCCTGGTGGTGGCGTTGCATTAGTACGCGCAATGCAAAAAATCGCTAACCTCAAAGGTGCTAATGAAGACCAAAACATGGGTATTGCGATTGCTGCCCGTGCAATGGTTTATCCTTTGCGTCAAATCGTGAGTAACGCTGGCCTAGAACCTGCTGTTATTCTTGATAAAATATTACATTCCAAAGGAAATGAAGGTTTTAATGCAGCAACGAACGAATTCGTTGATATGGTTAAAGCTGGCATCATTGATCCAACCAAAGTTACGCGTTGTGCACTGCAGCACGCCGCGTCCATTGCGGGATTAATGTTGACCACGGAATGTATTATTACCGAAATTCCAAAGAAAGCTGAAGGCGGAATGCCAGCAGGTGGAATGGGCGGCATGGGAGGAATGGACGGAATGATGTAATTCATTCTTCCAGTACTCGAAAAAAGGGCGGTTTACCGCCCTTTTTTTATTTCGGGATTGGACTAGGGAAGTGTATTTTAATTGTTGCAATCAAGCGGCTTTATGGTATATCGCTTCAGCGATATGAGTTTGACAAATGTTATTCCAAT
>JAIELR010000034.1 GCA_019752835.1 Gammaproteobacteria bacterium
AGTTTTTATTTATTGAATGAAACTGTTCTCCGAATATGTCACTAGCCCCCATCATCAACAATAACAATGATTTTATCGACTTTCTCACTGTAACCGTATAAATATTATACATCAGCTTGAAAAATTGCTGACTTTATGGTATATTTTATATATTACTATTCAGTTATTAGATGAATTATTAAATATGAGTTATACCAAAAATGCACATTTTTCGGGTTTAGGGCAGCAAGAGCGGCAGCGCTTAGCTCAGCTTTTGCGCAATGCTAAAGGCCTTATTACAGTATCACAGGCAGCCGAGGTTTGGGCATTAAGCCCGCCGCAGGCAGCCAAAATATTGGCTTTGTATAATAAAAAAGGTTGGTTCAAACGCATTAAGCGTGGTGCTTATATAGCAGTTCCTCTTAGCTCTCAAACTAGCGATATAGTGCCAGAAGAACCCTTTGTCGTCGCAACTGAACTGTTTGCTCCCTGCTATATCGGTGGCGCCAATGCAGCAAACTATTGGGGCTTAACCGAGCAAATTTTCATAGATATCACCGTGATAACAAGCAAGTTAGTTATAGATAGAATGCAAAATATTGCTGGAACGCAATATAGGCTTCACACCTTAAAGCAGGCAGCATTTTATGGGCTAAAAACAGTCTGGGTTGGCAATAATCAGGTAAAAATCTCAGATCCAAGTAAAACTATCGTGGACATGTTAATGTTTCCCCAGTTTTTTGGTGGTATTCGGTTTATAAATGATGTATTAGTACAGTATCTCCAATCGGAGCATAAAGCAATCGAGCTATTGATGGATTATCTTCAAAAAGCAAATAGTGGCGCAGCATTAAAACGACTAGGATTTTTACTGGAGATGAACGCTTGCAATGAACCAGAACTCATCGCTTATTGCCAAATGAATCTCACACAAGGCTATGCTAAACTAAACCCTTCACAAAAGTGTCCAAGGCTTATTCGTAAATGGCGTATAGGACTCCCAGAAAGTTGGAAGGAAAAATTTGATGATAGATAAACAAGAAGTTATGGAGCATGCAAGGCTGTTTAATTTATCGCCTAATACGATAGAGAAAGACTATGTGTTGAATTGGCTATTAGCTGGGAGCGCCGAATCTGTTGAACTAAAACAGCAATGGATTTTTAAAGGCGGAACCTGTTTGAAAAAATGCTATTTTAAAGAATATCGTTTTTCTGAAGACCTGGATTTTACGATTACTAACCCATCACATTTAAATGAGGAATTTTTACGCGTCACTTTCTATAAAATAGCAGAAAACATCCATGAATATTCCGGCATTGAAATTCCAAAAGAAAAGATAGCATTTGAAGTATACAAAAATACCAGAGGCCAACTATCCGTACAAGGGAAAATAGCGTATAGAGGTCCCATGGGTAGGCGTAGTTCTGAGCCAACAGTTAAGTTAGATTTAAATTGGGATGAAATATTGGTGGAACCACCTGTATTAAGAGAGATTCATCATCCATATAACGATCAAGCATTTAATAGGGTTAAAGTACTAACCTACTCTATTGAGGAAATCTTTGCAGAAAAACTGCGCGCATTGGTTCAAAGAATGAGTCCTCGAGACTTATATGTCATTATCCATTTATATAGAAATAAAAGATGGCAGCCGAATAGAGACAAGGTATTAACAATATTGAAAAAGAAATGCGAATTTAAAAGTGTTGATATGCCGACATTCTCCTTGGTCAATTCTTTATCTGCTAAAGAAGACCTTATCACTGATTGGGAGAATATGCTGGCGAATCAAATCGCTGGTTTAGAACCCTATTCATATTATTGGGAACAATTATCCCATATCTTTTCCTGGCTATATAGCGTACGAAATTGCGAGAACTAGGCTTATCTATTTGTTGGTGATGGCGTTCTCCTCGAATTTTCCGCTAATAAGTCACTTTTCTCACCTTCTTTTTTGAAAAAAGTAGATGGAGATAATAGAGGAGAAAGAGTGGCCTGTGAAGGAACAGCTATATTTATTTCATCTCCTTCATTATCTGGATAATCCGGCCCGTCTATGTCTGAATAATCCGGCGCATTGTCGTCGGTATAATCTGGTTCGTCTCCATCTGGATAATCCGGCTCGTCTTCTTCGGTTGACTGGTAATGATTATGGTTATGTGCTTGATAATATCCAACTGGCATAGCATTCATCACTATGAAAGAAGACTGACCTGGATCATCGCTTGCATCTTCCGATAAGGGAACGTTATGCGCAAAATGACACATATCTGGTGGCACAATTCCTTCTCTAACACAATAAGCTATTAAATTTTCGCCAGCCACAGTTAAATCATATTCGTAGTCATCATTTTCTTGCACGCATGCAACATTAGTTAATCCACCATGAGCAATGGCTAATCTTATTAATGTAGAACCAATCCCCATTCTTCTATAATCCGCATCAACTTCTATCTCGCGCAACCACCCTTCCTCCTCACCAACCCCAACGGATCCGACTCGTTCTAGTTCATCATCTGCACATATATCGTCAAATTCTGCTCTAATTTCGTCATCCGTAATATCATCCTCATTGTAATAAAAACACGCTGTAACAATTTGATCGGCATCGTCTTCTAACACATATAAAATTTTATAAACCGTCCCTTCGTTTACTTCATCCTCAATGTCACTTATTTCAAGCAATATAGGCATTTGAATTCCTCCTGAAAATGGTTCTTCCATAAGCATTATGGAAAAAGCATATCATAATTGTTGGTCTATAATACAGAATGGTTAAAATGGTGGTTAAAGCACTAATCACCACTAATTATGCAAAAGAAATGGGCAGAATTCTACTAATTACTTCCTTTTGTCGCTCGAATCTTAGCTTCTTCATATATTGCTTTCTGCAATAATGAAATAAAGCTATCTATCTCTCGTTCTGTTTCAAAAGGGTTTTCTTTTTCTACATTGCCGTGAATAAGATTATTTCTCTTAGAATAAAATGACTCTATTATATTATTGTTCCTATTTCTATCTTCTTTTGACTTTGAAGCTAAAGCAGAAATATATATTCTTATTTTTACCGCGCTTCTTTTATCTTTTTTCTCGCCCCATAATAATTCAGCGCAAAGATATAAAAATGTCATTTTTACAATATTATCAGTTTCAACTAAAGCTCTGCCAAGATAAATTAAAGAATAATAAAATTTTTCAGCATCTTGATTTAATAAAATACTGTTCACATATTCAAAAAACATAGTTGCTTCCACTTTATTTAACACACCTTTGTCTGAGTATATATGATACAACAATGACCGCCATCTATCTTTTACAAAAATATCCTTTAAATCTTTACCTTTAATTTTTAATAAAAAGTCATCTATCTTATAAAAATCCACATCTTTTTTTAAGAAAGATAAAACACAAAATATAAAAATAAAATCTTCGAGCAAAAGCTCTGCCAGTAAAGATAAATCATCTAAATCAAATATTTTTTTAACACATTTTTTTGCTACAGTTAATGAAATGCTATCTTGATTAAAACAAATTTTTCCAAAAGGAAAATTTAAAATAACATTTTTATGATCAGGATTAATATTACTAATCTTGCATTCTATAACAGCCTGTAAAGTTTCAATTTGATCAGCCATTAGCAAGCTTGAAATGTTCCGTCTTATTTTTTCTAAACATTTTTTATTTATCCAATTTCCATGAAGCTCATTTTCTTCCCCCTTATCTTCGGCAACATCTATTGAAGAGAGAATATTATTAAACCAATATTTTAATATTGGTTTATCTAGCATACATTCTGTTAAGATATTAGTGTTTCGCAATCTGTACAAGTATATTTCATTTAAAATTTTGTCATGATTAGCGTAATGATGCCAGATGCGATCTTTTAATATCATTGTCATACTGTTTTCTCTAGCTAAAGAAATAATTTCTTTATATTTTTCATCTTGATGGTTAATCAATCTATTATCTCCATATAATACAATACAGCATCTTCATCCAGGCTTATTAATTTATTAGGCGGCCTACATAATTCAAATATCATTAACTATATAATATATTTTATAACTTCCATCAATATCTTTTCAATAGCATCGCACATGAACTCGTTTGTGATATCCATTGTATACACCCTCCTCATAGCTCCATTCAGAATACCCTTTTTTGGTATCTGCTATTTTATCTTTCATATCCGCTGGCACTATCATTCTTTTGCCACATTCATGAATATAATTAACAAAATATGTATATGGTGGATTTTCCTTTACTACCTCAGAAAACGCAACGAATTTTAACGACATATTCTTTCTGTGAACAAAGAGATTGGCTAGATATTTCCATCCTTCAAATTGAAGATTATTCATCATAGAGCGCCTTACACAATTAGCAATTAGATCTGCCATTTGCAACCCAAGTATACAGTGTGATTGCATAAATGTAATGTCCTTCATGAACAAGCCAATATCCAATATTTTAGAATCCGTACGCACTTCTTTATTCCATGGTTCTAATAAGTAATCATGAGGAATAAGATATTTGTCTAAAGCCGTGTAGTCTTCACCCGCCACATAACCTGAATCCTCCCCATTATAGTTAATCCATTGTAAAAAAGGTTTTACTAAATGTTCTAGTATCTGTTCATATTCGCTAATTTTTATATTTTTTGCATCAACAACCCATTTGAAATTTCCCAACTCTGAAGGAAATCTCTGCGCATAGTATGGTATTGATATATCCATTACATTAGATAATAGATTACAAAACAAGAAACTTTGTATAAATAATGGTGGTTTTAGTGATAAAATTACTTCTTTCCTAAAATTAGCATTAATTTTTTTACCTGTTTGACTTTGTCCAAAACTATTAGCTAAGTCACTTTGATAGCTTAGCACTTGGCATTCACTTACGCCACCAAGATCAATGCAAACTGCTTCTGCGATTACATCAAATCTTGCTAACAAAAGCAAAAAAGACGATATTTCTTGTTCGTCTAATTTAGAGCCTTTTACTTCTCCATTTTTGTCTTTTTTATCTTTTAAGGATGGCTGTAACTTCCATTGCTCAAAATTTTTCAGTAAATCCGTTTCTATGGCATCTGGGATAATTAGTGCAGTTATACATGAAATTGAGTTATTTTTGCTTTCTTCCGGTTTAAAAACGCCTGATTCATCAATATATATCTTCATCTTGCTTATCCAATTTCAAGGTATTCTTATCATAAAATTATGCATTGAGACTTTCTTTATAAGAATTCCATTTTTTTACATATTTCAATAAAATCTCTGTGACACAGATCATGCACTCAGTAGATTCAATTTTTATTTCCTCCGGTATATTTATTCCAGATCGTTCTCCAATAACAATGCCTGTATGTAAAAATCCATTATCATCAAGTTCTCTCTTATCTGTAAAACAGCATAATATATGTTTTTTGCTCAAATGAATAAACCCACTTGTAGCATCATAAACTCTTTTAACCCAATTGACATTTTCATATTTTTCAAAAGATTCACATAAATATTTGTCCAGCATTTTCTTGTTATCTTTGTCCTTTATTTTGTCTAAGCGTTCTCCGCTTAATATTTTTTTTGCTGTATCAAATGGGTTGTTTGATATATTTAATGAGAAAAAACGAAGCATTGTGTCTAATTGTAATCTGAGTATGCTATTAAGAAGATAATAATTGTCTTTCTGAATCATTGTGCTATACCCTTCTATATTGGATATAGCGCGATTCAGTACAGCCATAGATAAAAAATCTATATAAAAAAATTTCCCATCACAAGCCTTAAAGTTTTTATTGCATACTTCTAAGCATTCCTTTTTAAGGGAAAAGAGCTTAGTTAGTAATTTCTGCATATCGTTGCTAACAATAATAGTATCATGTTCACAAACGCAGAATGGTTTACTATTCAGGTTTGTTTTCATTCTAGCTTTACTTTTGAAAAAGAGATTAAAAATTTTCATATGCTCTGCTTAAATGCCTATCTCTCTTAAAAATTAAAATAATGTTGTTAGCTATTGTTTTTTATCTGTTTTTGAGTATTCCTTATGGACTTTACCCAAGTCGCTAATTCAGCAGTCGCATCTAACAATTTCTGTGGCTCTGGTAAAGCCTGATTCCTACCTCTAGCAGGATCATGGCTATTGATATAGTCACAGCACCGAGACCATCCTTGATACCAAGCTTGACAGGCAGCAAGATCAAGAGCGCTAATCTTGTTCAAATTTTTCGCATTTATGTAATCTCTATGTCGCATTATAACATGCGATAGACCAACTTCTTCTAGCGCTCTCTCCCAAGCTGCTCTCATGTTGTCATAAAATGTACCAGCTTTAGAATTATACTCCTCTTGCGTTAAATTATCCCTTTCGTTACGGAGTTTTCTGGCTTCTTTTTCCAAAGTGTCGATTCTAGTTTCAGTAGACATCCCCACCCACGGTAAATTATCATTTACAACACCGACTGTTTTGGGTGTTCGAGTTAAGTGCTGTGAAAGAAAATTCACACCTTTATTCTCAGCTGAATCCTCAATATCATTCAGAAAAACCAGATCATGAGTAAACACAATTACTTGGCGTAATTTGGCTTCTTCAACAAGCCTGCTGGCTACCTTCCAACGCCAATCATGATCAAGCGATGATACGGGGTCATCAAAAACAAGAGCAGATTTGTGTGGTGAAGTAGCCAATTCCGCCAAAAATATAGCAATAGCTACGCAAGTTTGCTCTCCCTCACTTAGAACAGTAGATAAATCAGTACCTGGACTGGACAGTAAACTGAGCTTATAGTAAGGTGAGCCAAAGCTTCCCCCGGATCTTTGTAATTCAACACGCACACGATTTCCCACCAGCTCGATAATCTCTTCCTGAAAACGGTCTTTAATTTTTGGGGTTATCACATCATCAGCAATATTATTGCCAAGCATAGTGATTTTTCGTGTATTAGTCTCCTTTATACAGTCCTCCAAGAAAGCAATATCTCGAAGCAGCTTTATTTCATTCAGAATAGCCAGTTTATGCTCTTTAACTATTTTTCTGGCTTCCAATTCGTGCTTCTCGGCCTTTAATTTAGTAATTCCTTCTTCATTGGCGGAGTTTTCTAACTCTTTCGCCTTTATTGTATGTTTTTCGATCAGATGTTCGATCTCCTGAATCGGGGATGGTGCATATTCAGAAATTTTTCCAGATTGCGCCTTATTTATAACTTGCTTGAATTGCATCTGTCTTAATCGGATTGAAGCCAAATAGCGTCTAATGATCTTTAAAAGCGATGGAGCATTTAGTTCAATATCTTTTATAAAATTTTGATAATCAGAGAAACGGATATAACCAAAAATACTTTCACAATATAGTTTATCATAAATTTCTTTCTCTTCACGCGCTTTTTTTTCAAGGTCACCGCTAACGTGTTTTTCAAAAGCTTGCATTCTCTTCTTAGAGTTATTTTCTAGTACTTGTTGACATAGAACACATTTCGCACCATCTTCCGTATTCGGAAAAATCTTTTCCGGATATGCAAAGTTTAACGAATATTCCTTTGCCGCTATCCACATTCTTTTCCACACTTGACTACCTATGTTTGGCAAAACATCTTCATTCAAGATGGAACTTGCGGCCAACTCAGCAGCTTGTCTAGCATCTTCAGTTCTTTGCTTTTGTATTAAAAGATTATCTAATTTATCTAGTGACAATTTTTCAGCTATAGCGTTTAGTTTATCTTTAAAATTTAATAAGTACTTTGCCTTTAAATCTTCTTCATACGCTGCTTTTTGTATATCTTTTGATAAAATATTTATCAGAAACTTAAGTCGCTCCTCATCTTGCTCTGTAAAGTTGCAGATATTATCTAAATCTTCCTTCGTGGTATTTTTCGTAATTGAATTTGAAAATTTGCCAGCGGTCGTTGTAGATTGCCATGGTGGATTGGAGAAAATTGTATTTCGAGATGATTTAAGCATACTGATTTCTGACGCAAGGCTAGTTTCAATCCGTCGAAAGACATCAGCTAAAGCATCTGGTATATCTAGACCATATGGCCTAAAAGCGATCTCATTACCTTTTTTATGAATGTGGATAGCGGCACATTCCCGATCAAACACGCTTACGGCAGACAGTACCTTATGCGGCCTATCACTATCCTGCCAAGTAACAGTTTCATTACTTCCGCTTTCTGTACTATAGTCTACATCGGCTGTTGGTGTTTCATCCTTGAATTCAGGCGCAAAAATATTTGTTAAAATACGCGCACGGTGCCTTGCTCGACAAGCACTTTTTAAAATACGTGTATAACCAGATTTTCCAGAACCATTTCCCCCGTATATGACGGTAATACCTCTATCATTGAATACGAGCTCTTGATTAACTGCCAAATTATTTACGTGAACTATGTTGCTTAGTTTGATAATATTAACACTTTCGGCAACTTTGGGATTAGCTGGCAAATCATCCTTACTTAAAGGTCTGGCTAAACCTTCTTGCAGTTTTTCTGATTTTTCAGCTTTTAAAAAAGAGGCTAACTCCGTAATATCTTGATCTTCGATTTTCTTCTTTTGGAAAATTCTTCGCAAAGCATCCTTTTGCCATATAGAACATCCTTCAGACCATTCTAAAATTTTTTCATATACCGTTTTAACGACTAAAGGCGTTTTTGAATTATTGTCATTAATATCCTCATCAAAATTCACAAGAATCTCCCAAAACTGTTTTCTCCGTTAGCCATCTTTCCTCTAATCAAGGTATATTAATGAAGGAACTATCTCATTTATTCATTGATTTTTGCGGCCAATCTTGCCTGTAGCTGCTTAACTTGCCCTTCTAAATTTGCCTTAGTTTGTGTAGCGAAAAAATAATCATCCCGCAAAGTCATGATCTTGTCCTCTGCTGCAGATAAAGCATTTTGTAGAGAACCAATATTATCTCCTGCCATTTTCAGCTTCAACTGACACTCAACTAATTCACTATTTTTAGCTTCCAAGGCTTGACGCTGAGCAATAAGCTCCTCAGAACTAGCAGACAAATTTTGTGCAAGTGTATCATAATTTGCCTTTAAAGCACTATATTCTTGCTGGAATTGTTCAGCCTTTTCGGCCAAGGCAGCCTCTCGAGCTAATACGGCATTGTAGTCTCTATCTAATCCGGCGCAACGAGCCTCCAGAAAAGTCTTTTCTCGCATCAATACCTCAACCCGCTCTTGCAGCTGCAATAGTCTTTGTTCATAGCCTGCCCGCTGTTTTTCCACAATCATTTCTTGTTCCAAGCGTAATTGCTGTGTCGCTGTCTGGTAATGCTCCAGATTGGCTTGAACATGCTTTAATAGCTCATGAACGGGTCATGCCGGGATACGTGCGTAGAATTGCACCCCTGTTTATAAATTACTCAATACTGCAAGCTGATGAGTGCCTCACAAAGCCATTTCGCTGTTTGCTCAATTGCCTTTTTCAATCTCCTGTCGCTTCTTTTGTTTAAGGTAATTGTAAAAGGATGGGCGACTAATATCATAAATTTTACAAATCTCAGCGACTGTATTTTTCCCTTCATCGTACATCTCAATCATTCTGTTGATTTGACGGTTGTCTAACAGTGAGGGTCTGCCTCCAAGCCTTCCTCTTGCTCTTGCCGCTTTTAATCCTGCCTGGGTACGCTCTGCTATCAGATCTCTTTCAAACTCTGCCAAAGCGCTAAAAATATGGAATATTAGCTTCCCGCCAGAGGTTGTCGTATCAATGTTTTCTTGTAAACTTTGTAAGCCTATATTTTTTTCGTTAAGCTCCTTGACTGTTTGGATCAGATGTTGAATAGAACGCCCAAGACGATCTAATTTCCATACTACGATAGTGTCTCCTTCGCGTAAATACGCAAGTGCGTCTTCTAACCCTGGACGTGCTGTTTTGGCACCACTTGCAATATCATGAAAGATCTCCTGGCAACCCGCACTCTTAAGAGCATCCTCCTGCATGCGCAAATGTTGGTCAGCTGTACTAACCCGAGCATAGCCCACTTTCATGGTCAAAATTCCTTCAATTCTAGCGCGGTATTGTATAATATCTCGTTATTTTGATATGGTTCCATGACATTGAATATTATACAATTTATTTTACATAAATTTATACAGATAATACGCTGTTTATGCAATAATATCCAGTATCTAGAAAAGGTACGTTTTTTAGATGATAATAAAATGGACAATTTTAAGTAAAGAATATGACTTCCATCTACAAAACAGCTTATCCCTACTACAGCGATAAGAAAAAAATATCTAAAGAAATGATTGTCACAGACTATCGTTTAACTCACGCCGAAATATTGGATATAAGAAAACGTATGCCGGAAAATGTAGATTCACAATTATCTTACGCAGTACAGTTAATGGTATTTAAAAATTTAAATTATTTTCCAGAAACAACCGTTATTCCAAATGACATTATTCAATACATAAAAGATCAGCTACAGGTCCAAAATGCAAAATTTAATACCTGCCATCCCAGCACACTCATGAGATATCGTGCCAGAATTTACACATACTACAATATTACCCCATGGAAACAGTCCAAAAAAGACAATAATGGTAATATTATCTATCCCGCACAAAAATTTTTAAGGGAAATAGCAATAGAAGCATCAAAAACACACAATTACCCAGCTGATATTATTAATATTGTTGTCGAGAGAATGAAAGAAGAAAAATTCGAATTACCCACATTTAATCAATTAGACCGTTTAGTCAGAGAAGTGCGAGCAAATGTAAATCAAGAGCTATTTGATAATACATATGCCTCGTTAACTGAAAACCAAATAGCAGAACTCGATCTGTTGCTAAAAACTACTGATGATTATCAACGCAGTGATTACAATGCGCTAAAAGCAGCACCTAAGAATCCAACCATTTCCCACTTTCGCGAACTATTAAAACATCACGATTGGCTGTTTTCTTTTGGCGATATTAATAGACATATCAAAGACATCATCCCTATCAAACAAAAGCAATTTGCTACGCAAGCAAAGTCTCTCGATGCAAGCGATTTAAAAGATTTCGCCAAACCTAAGCGCTGCACATTAATTTTATGTCTTATATTGCAAGCTCAAACTCAAGCCAAAGATGCGCTTGGGGTAACTTTCTGTAGAACTTTGATTGGAATGCATAAGAAAGCCAGAGAAAAGTTAGAAAACATGAGGGAGTTTTATCGTGCCCGAACACAAGAACTATTGGCCATTTTTTCTGATATTTTAGAGATGATAAGCCATGATGGAGATGAGAGTAGCTCAAAACAGGAATTACGTGCTAAAGCTGATGAGCATGGCGGCACTGATCTTTTAAAGATCGATTGTGAACAGGCTATCGCACTGCATAGTAACAACTATTTGCCTTTCTTAAAGGATTTCTTCAAAGGGAAAAGAAGTATTTTGCTTCGCTTATTAGAAATCTTGGAACTCCACTCTAGCACACAAGAAAACACATTAATCAATGCAATTAAAATAGTTCTAGATAATCAAAGCTCAAAACAGGAATTTATAGATGTTGAAATTGACTTATCGTTTACCACAGAGCAGTGGAAAAGGTTAATCCTAAAAAAGGAAGATAAGAAGCACCGATTTAATCGTTGCTATTTAGAACTTTGTGTATTGTCCCATGTGGCTAATGAATTGCGAACAAAAGACCTATTTATCATTGGTTCAGACTCTTATGCCGATTATAGAAGTGAATTATTGCCATTAGAAGAATGTGCAAAGATATTGGATGTTTATTGTAAAAAAATAGGTATATCTATCAATGGGGCTGAGTGTGTTAAACAATTAAGAGAAGAGCTGATCTCTAAAGCCAAAATGGTAGACACTTTATATCCTGATACAGCGGAATTAACGATTGATGGCTCTGGGAAAATGATTTTACATAAGCGGGCCACAAAAAAGAGACCTGGTAGTGCTGTATGGCTAGAGAAAATGTTAAAATCACGCATGAAGAACCGGAATTTGATTGATGTTCTTTGTAGTAGCCATTTTTACTGTGGATGGGCAGATATTTTTGGCCCGATTTCAGGTGAAGACCATAAAATCAGCGATCCGATTGAACGCTATCTGCTAACCAGTTTTGCTTATGCTACGGGTTTAGGACCAACTCAAACAGCACTACACGTCCGTGGCAATGTTAGCGCACATATGCTTTCATGGGTTAACAGACGGCATGTTACTCCAGAGATGTTAGATAAAGCCAGGGAAAAATTAATTAACTTGATCAATCAATTTAAATTAGTATTGTCTTGGGGCGATGGTAAATCTGTGGCCGGTGACGGGACGATGCAAGAATTACGTGAACAAAGCCTTATTGCAGAATTCCATTTCCGTTATAGAAGGATGGGCGGCATTGCTTACCACCATGTGGCTGACAATTATATACTATTATTTTCAACATTTATGTCATGTGGCGTATGGGAGGCTGTAGAAATTATTGAAGGGCTTTTAAAAAATAATTCAACTGTACAGCCTGATATTATTCACGGTGATACGCAAGCACAATCAACGATTGTGTTCGCCTTGTCTTACTTACTTGGATTTAAACTTATGCCTAGAATTAGGAATTGGCAGGATTTAAAATTGTTCAGGCCCACAAAATCTTCAAAATACAAGCATATTGACAGTTTATTTAGCGACACGATAAATTGGGATATTATCGAAAGGCATTGGGAAGATATCATGCAGGTTGTGTTATCCATACATGAGGGTAAAATGAGCTCATCAAAATTATTAAGAAAACTGAGTAACAATAGCAAGAAGAATCGTTTGTACCAAGCTTTTCAGGAACTAGGCTACGTGATAAGGACCCTATTTTTATTGGACTATATCTCTGATGTTGAGCTGAGGGAAACGATTACTGCACAAACAAATAAAGTAGAAGCATATAATGCACTTAGTGACTGGTGCGCATTTGGTAGTGATGTATTAGTAGCCAGTAATGATGATATTGAAATGGAAAAAGCAGTAAAATATAATGACATTTTAGCTAATGCAGTTATTCTCCAAAATGTTTGTGATATGAGCGACATTATCGCGGAGTTAATGGAGGAGGGGTATAAAACAACAAAAGAAGATATGTCTTATCTGTGTCCATATTGGACTAGCCATTTAAAGCGATTTGGAGATATCGTGATGGATATCCAATCTATCCCTAAAAATATTGAAAGAAGCCGCAGTTTAGTCTTGTGGCAATAAGAGATAAGAATATTATATAAGTTATTATACAAAAATACGTCGAAAATGGCCTAGGGGTGCAATTCTACGCACGTATCCCGGCATGCCCCGCTCCTGGCGGTGAAGAAGGACGTATTTTATCTTGGCTCTGTGCTTTAGTTTTGCTTGTTATTTCTTCCTTTTCCTTATCACCGTTATCTTGAGTTCTGCTTGAACTTGATGGCGATGACTGTGATTGAAATGAGGTACTAAAAAATGCAGGTCCACTACCGCTGGCAAATAAAGATGAAGGAGATGGTTCTCTACTGTTTGAAAAGCTTGAACTAGAGTTTGCGGAAGTAGCTTCATGCTGAAATGTTGCAGTAGAACCAAGATCAGGCCAAGTAACTGAAATTTCTTCAAACCGGTTCTTTTTTTCGACAAACTCTTTACATGCAAGCAAAAATTTATCTTTATAATATACCCATAGTTTTTTTGTATGTTCCTGTAAAGCAGTTAAACCTTCTTGTTTGTAGACAAAAAGTGTTTGAGGCACTCTTACAATTGATTCTTTTATCATCTGATTCATATCATCGTATGAGTCAAACATTGCACGAAAGAATTTTAATGCATTTACACGATATTTAAATTCTTTATTTCCACGCCTATCATATAAACGACTTACAATTTTATTCATTTCTTTTTCGTCATCTGATGCTGGTCTATATGGAAAAGAATTATTACCGTAAACAACTTTACATGCAAAATGTGTTAATTCATGTACTAAAGTTCCATACATATCTTCATGATCATCACCTGCTCCTACGTAAACTCGATGAGTAGGCCTATTAAATACACCTCTTTCTGTCCCAGAACAACTAATGTATCTGATGTCTCCATGAATAGTATCAATAATAATAGTAGGGGGGGGGAAAGAATATTGAAGTACCTGAAGGATCGGTCGTATAAGATCATTTTTTAACAATTCTACATAAACAGAATAAATTTCTATTTTTTTATTAGGTAAGGCACGGATATACGTATGTGAAGCTAAATATGCAGATGTTTTATCATCAACAAATGGAAGATATTTAATAACGGCTTGCCTAGCTTGTTCACTTTCACTTTCTGGAAAAGCAATACCCTCTTTTTTTCTTGAGGAGTAAAATCCTTGGGCTCACGGGGGTAAACAATTGTCCATCTCCTGGTGGTATCCCGAATGAGTCCCTCTTGAAGTCTGGGATTTTCTGTCAGTTGC
>JAIELR010000191.1 GCA_019752835.1 Gammaproteobacteria bacterium
ATGTACAGGAAGTACACTCCGGCGGTTCGAGTCAACAGCGCCTAGCCGAAAACCGAATTGCTTTGAGTATATACCCTTCATGTTGGGCTTTTTGTGCTATTGAAAAGAAGCGCAAATAATGTTCATTTTAGCAGCCCTGCTCATAAAATGATAGTTTCATCTAAAATAAAAAAAGCGAGCGAAGATCTCGTTTTTTCATAAAAAACGAGATCTTCGCTCGCTTTTTTGTTATACTAGGGTATTGTCATGGCTAAATACCCTGTTTAGGTAGCCTCACCTCACGAGAGTATACAATGTTTGAAAGACTTTTTTCTCTTCCTTTAGATAGTCAACATAGCTATTTTATTTTTGGTCCTCGCGGTACTGGAAAAACCTCATGGCTGAGGGAAAAGCTCCCTAATGCTATCTATATTGACTTACTTGATGCTACTGATTATCGAGAGTTTCAAGCCTTACCGACGCGATTAGCAACGCGTATTCCTCCTGGTTATACAGGTTGGGTTATTATTGATGAAATTCAAAAAGTACCCACGCTTTTAAATGAAGTTCATCGATTGATAGAGCTTTTTAAGTACAGATTTATCTTAACTGGCTCAAGTGCCCGGAGCTTACGTCGGCAAGGTGTTAATTTGTTAGCAGGGCGGGCATTAATTAAACATATGCATCCTTTAACCTGCCAGGAAATAAAAGACAAATTTAATTTATTGTTTACGCTAGATTATGGCTGTTTACCGGCAGTATTTGGCCATGAGTACCCCAAACACTATTTAGAAAGCTATGTACAAACTTATTTACGTGAAGAGGTTTTACAAGAAGGCTTGACTCGTAATATCAGTCTTTTTTCCCGTTTTCTGGAAATTGCCAGTTTTTCACAGGGGGAAGTCATTAACTATACGGCTATTGCGCGAGAAACGGGTAGTAATCGTCATACAATTTGTAATTTTTTCGATATTTTGGAAGATTTGCTCCTTGCTTATCGCTTACCGATTTTTACTAAACGCTCTAAGCGAGAAATGATTACGCATCCTAAATTTTACTATTTTGACACGGGTGTTTACCGTACTATTCGTCCTATGGGACTTCTTGATACGCCAGCTGAGGCGCAAGGCGCAGCATTAGAAACATTCTTTTTGCAAGAAATTAAAGCGTTAAATGATTATTTTGACTTAAAATATACAATTTCTTACTGGCGGACTCGCACCCAACTAGAAGTCGATTTTATACTTTATGGTGAAAAAGGGTTTCACGCTTTTGAAATCAAACGCACCTCTAATGTTACAAAACAAGACTTAAAAGGGCTCCAAGCTTTTTTGGAAGATTATCCCGAGGCGCAAGCCTATTTATTATATGGTGGCAGCAAAACATATTGGGAAAACGATATTCAAGTTATTCCTTTTGTAGAAGTGCTTCCGCAATTGTTGAAATTCATTCAAGGGTAATTATACTCAAAGCGATTGTTGCACCACTTATCATCAAGTAGGAGATAAAAACATGATAGATCACACAGGTATTATTGTTAGCAATTTGAAAACCAGCATAAATTGGTACGAAGCAGCGCTTGCTTCAATAGGTTATGGTAAATTAATGGAGTTTTCCAAAGAGATTACCCAGACGACGGGTGTAGCGGGATTTGGCGAAACCAAAACCCATAAACCTGATTTCTGGTTAAGCGAAGCAACACAAAGCAAACCGGTGAATACCCCAAGGCAACATATTGCATTTAGAGCAGAAAATCGAAAGCAAGTGGATGAGTTTTATCAAGCCGCAATAAAAGCAGGCGGCACGGACAACGGCGCGCCTGGTCCAAGACCGCATTACCATGCTAATTATTATGGTGCATTTGTGCTTGATTTAGATGGCCATAACATTGAGGTGGTTTGCCATAAATCCTAAAATGATTAATTTTTTTGTGATAGAAGACAAGTGAAAAGAAGGGGCTCTCATGCTTTTTCCTTATAAGATCATTGATCTTACGCACACCTTAGATGAACATGTCCCCACATGGAGTGGGGAATGCGGGTTCCATCACGAATTGCAGTTGGATTATGCCGACTGCAAAACAGAGGTAAAATTTCGGGTTCAACACTTCAATATGCATGCAGGAATAGGCACGCATATGGATGCACCAGCGCATTGTATTCCAGGGGGCGCTACGATAGAGCAATTATCTGTTTCTGAATTGCTAGCGCCCTGTATTGTTATTGATGTATCTAAAGAGGCTCATGAACGCTATAGCATTTCGTCACAAGACATACTGAACTTTGAAAATAAACACGGTTCTATCATTTCAGGTAGTTTTGTGATGTTCAGAACTGGATGGGCGCGTTTTTGGTCTGACCCGAAAAAATACCGAAACAATTATCTTTTCCCCTCAGTTTTAGCAGATGCAGCAGAAATGCTGATAAATCGAGGGGTCTGTGGTTTAGGGGTAGATACATTATCACCCGACAGGCCCGACGATGGCTTTCTAGTCCATCAATTGTTTTTGGGAGCGGGCAAATATATAGTTGAAAATGTTGCTAGCTTAGAAAGCCTACCTCCGACCGGAAGCTTTATTCTTGCACTCCCCATCAAAGTCAAAGGAGCTACCGAAGCACCCATTAGGTTGATTGGTTTTATAAAAGAGCCTTAGTCCCATTCGCGATTCGCGAATTACGAATGGTTACGAAAATATTTTCTAACGTTGCTTGTTCAGGGTTCATGAACAATGAACGACGCGCGATGGGTATAGAGAAGCGGCAGAAGCCTATCGGCTCTTTTAAAATAACCTATAATACGTCTTCCAAAATAAAAAATTATAAGTTATCATTAATCACTAACGCATTAATTAAAAATGTAATCGTACCGTAGTCTCAGATAGCGGTGTTACTCACTTTGACTAAAGACAAAAATGTCTTTGACAACATATGTTTTATGTGGAATCATGATATGAAATGGAAAGTAATTTTTTATCCGGAGTTTGAGTTCGAATTTGACGTCTTAACGGCGGCTGTGCAGGATGAATTGTTAGCTCATGCGACTTTACTGCAAGAGTTTGGTCCTTCATTGGGACGACCTCATGTAGACACGCTGAATAATTCAAAATATGCCAATATGAAAGAGATTCGATTTAAAGTAGATGGTGGAGTTTGGCGAATCGCATTTGCATTCGATCTTATGCGAGATGCGGTTGTGTTAGTTGCTGGCAATAAGTCAGGAAAAAGTGAAAGATTGTTTTATAAGCAATTGATCAAAAAAGCAGATCAACGATATGAGAAACATTTAAGTCTTTTGGAGATGGAAAATGCCTACATCAATTAATGAAAAAATAAGCAAGCTGTCGCCTGAAAGGCAGCAAAAAGTGAAAAAACGTGCCTTAGAGTTAATCAAAGAAGAAGCTTCATTGCGTGAGTTACGAGAAATGATGGCGATTACTCAAAAAGAAATGGCAGAGACTTTACATATTGGGCAAGAAGGCGTTTCACGAATTGAGAAACGCTCTGATATGCTGCTATCAACCTTGCGCAAGTATATTGAAGCCATTGGCGGTGACATTGATTTAGTGGTAAGTTTCCCTAATCGGCCATCAGTTATTTTGTCCAATTTTAGTGATTTGGATGCTAAAAATATTGACAGATAGCAAAAAATCACTTTCATCCATCAAATGATTTTCTAATGAAGAACAAGCTAGTAAAAAATTTTTATTGCGATATTTGTGAAAAAAAATACACATTAAGTGAGCTATTCTAATTTTGTACTAATTTTATGCGTTGAGGCAAAAGAATAAAAATTAGTCCGATTGATCTTTTTTTCTGTTTCCGGATTCTTCCGGATTCTTCCAGGTACTTCCGGATACTTCCGGATTAGTCAGTAGTGCTCAAGAGATTGTTCGACCTTCAAGGAAATGAGGCGTTATCTATAATATTTAAGCAGTTTTTTTTCTACGTCAGATAATGTAAAGTGGTTTTTTTTAACCGAAGGAGGACAACATCATGGACTTACTAACTCCGGTTACCCTAACGGGTGCTTATGCAACTTTAATACCACTCTCAATGACGCATTGCTCTGCTTTAACCGAGGGTACGAAAGATGGGGAATTATGGAATCTTTGGTATGCCACTGTTCCGTCACCGGAAAATATGGAAAATGAAATTCAACGGCGACTGGATTTGCATGCACAAGGTATTATGTTGCCCTTTACTGTTATTGATAATGCAACGCAACAGCCCATTGGCATGACAACATATTATAAAGTGGATGTTTTGAATAGGCGGTGCGATATTGGTTGGACATGGTATCGTAAAAGTGCGCAGAAAACAGCAATTAATACCGAATGCAAATTAATGTTGTTAACCCATGCATTTGAAACACTGAATTGTATCGCCGTTACATTGACAGCGAATGCCTTTAATCTTGATAGTCGTCGGGCTATTGAGCGGTTAGGAGCTAAATTAGATGGTATATTGCGTAATCTTCGCATTATGAAAAACGGTGTTATATGCGATTATTACCAATATAGTATCATCAATAGTGAGTGGGTGGCAGTAAAAGCAAATTTGCAGTATAAATTGGGGCAATTCTTAAATCATCCAGATGAAAGCTTATCGATTACACCTGAAGGTGCAAATTACAAGTAATAGTAAAAAGTGACAAAAGATAGAAAAATGACCGAAGCAGCATTGCATAGAGCCATTTTAGGACATTTTGTACAATATGGTAACTTGGCGGAAAATCGTGCCGAATTATTTGAGGCAAAAATAAAGACGATTATTAAAGAGTAGGCGCTGCCGAATATGGTATGCCTGAGATATATACCCATCGCATCTTCAGGTGCGATGGGTATAGACGTTGTAATGGAGAAAACACAACATGACTGAATCACAAACATTTACTAAAAAAAGCCTTTGCGCGGCAGTTGCGCAACAATTAATTATTGCAGCCATTGAGCGGGCAAAAGTTATCGGAAAGCCAATGGTGATTGCAATTGTTGATGAAAGCGGACAACTGAAAGCTTTTCATCGCATGGATGGTGCCGCGCTACTCAGTATCGACGTGGCTCAAAATAAAGCATACAGTGCTGTCGCCAATGCCTGGGGGCATGCGACCCATGAAATTTATGCTCATATCAGCAAAGATCCCGCGACACTTATTGGCATCCCACAAATTCCACGCTACACCGTTTTTGGCGGAGGTTATCCGATTCATATCGACGGAGAAATCGTAGGCGCTATCGGCATTAGCGGTGGCAATGTAGCGCAAGATAGAGACGTGGCCGAAGCGGCATTGGCTATTTTAACGACGAACTAAACCTTGCTTTGATTTGAGGAGCCGTAGGTAGGAATGTCTTCCAGTTCTATGTCAAGCGCTTCTGAACTACTACTGTGACCCAGTTGGTAATCAAACCGAATCACTTTATTGCTGTGATAATTATACTTAGGTGAAGACGGTCCTTTCTCGCTAGTAGTGATGATATTTTCTTGCTTGAGTCCAGGCGTTAACGCGCATATTAACTGCGCATCATCGCGTTGTTCTCTCTTTTGCAATTTTTTATTTTCAATTTCCTCAAGCGCTCTTAACATAGGCACATGATCATGAGTAGTAAAAAATTCTCTACTGAGTATCACTTTTTTGATACCAAAGTGCACAAATACAGGCGCGGCTTGCTTAAGTAATTCTATTCGATCTTCTTTCTCTTTATCGTTCACCATGGACATACTCGCGCCTTCAGGCATAGCGCTTAATATTTCATTTCTGAGTTGAGAGTTGTCATCAAATAAATTTTTTACTGTTTTTTGCACTGAGGCGGGAATAAGATTTTTTACTGTTTTTTGCACGGAAGCGGGAACAATGGATGGATCTTCTTTATTGCTTGACGCGTCATCGCTGGGTGGTGTCAGTAATTGCTCACGCCAATACGCGCGTAAAATCATTGCAGCAAAACGATACCATGCATGCAATTTTTTATCGACATAATTAGCAATGGTCTTTTTTAGCCAGCATTCAAAGATTTGCCTTATTTGTTTCTGTTCGATTGTAGTGGGCCACTTTTCTTTTAAGGCATTCGCTATTGTTGCAGCCAGTGGAGATTTTACTAGTAATGCTCTCTGATCATAGAATAAAAACATTCGGAGCGGCTGATCCTTTAAATAATTTACTTTTACTTGGCGATTGAAAGTGGCTATGGTTTCTAGATTCAACTTTTCATCTAATGAGTCCGTAACTTGCATGCCCTTAATGTTTCTGCGAGTTGATGCTCTTATATTGACCTTATCTTTATCTTTGCAAATTGTGATCAATTCATCATCAATTATCTCTTTAATTCTGACTTTGCATTCAGCTAAAAAATCTTCAAAAAATTCGTCACCAGGTTCCGTGGGGAATTGAACTTCATTTGTACTCATTGGTTAACACTCCTTCGACTTAAGCGTCATTAATCGTTTAGGGTTGGTTAAGGGGCTAAATAGACCCAAGTATATCTACTTGCTGTCGCGAAATAAATTGTTTGCTTCTCACGTAAGAAAAGGCCCTTCAATGCGTTAAGCATGGGAAGGATACTGGCTCGACACGGTCCAATTCTCCTTTATAACAGGCTTCATTTATCCTTAATTTGACAAGCATACACTGAAGATAAGAGAGCATCAATTTTAGTTAACGAATGGAACTCTTGTTAATAAAATAAAAATTCGTTAGCATGAGCAATGAATTTTATCTGTTTAATATTTGCTTAATAATAACAGAATATGGTAATATAAACAATAGACATTTTTTTTATTTAGTAGGGAACAATTTAATTAGGGTACATTAATCACAATAACCCGCTTACTAATTTCGGAGTATGAGTTACCATGAAGCACAAAAAATCGTTAAATGATCTCAAAAATCTGGAAAAACAAGTAAATTTAGCGAGAACCTCTGATCTCAATAAAAAATCGGTTTCCCAAGAGCCACCAGCACATGAAGAGTTTGCTCGCGCAGGTCATAAACATAACAACAACCGTGTTTTTACCCTCGGTGAATATTTCGCCTTAGGCAATGATTCTCTTGAATTCAAGGATACGAATGCTTTATTTGATGCAATGCGTGATCTTGCTAACTTTGATGAATTTGTTTTTGAAGGATTTTCAAAGAATTTAGCACCCCAAGCATTGTATGCTGACGTGTTTAAGAGGGCTTGTAAGCTCTTAACGGGCGATCCAAGTCTCCAAACTGAAGTCGAAAAATATATTAATTTTGTTTATTATTGTATCCATAATGACGATATTGAGGCATTAAACCAGATTAACCATGTTCTAGGTGAGATTGAGGCAGCGTTGAGGCTATTGGCTGAGCAATCAACCCAGCGCATGCGACAATATAATCTACTTTCGAAAGAGGAAAAAACAGATGCGGCGTGGGATGCGAAAGAGGCCGATATACAAAAAATAAAAGCAGACAAAATAGCGTCGCTTAAGACGCATTTTGCAACTTGCTATGATGAAAATACCGAGGTGAATTTTGCTGAATTTTCAAGTTTCGTCAACGTTCTTGGTCGCTGGACGCAAGGGTATATTATGCCGCACAACCCACCGCCATGCGTAGTGGCGCACAATCCAAAAGAGCTAAAATTTCGCGACGAGTCCCCCTTGACTCAACAGCGAATTGAAGTGTTGCAGGGTGGTGTTTTGCGTGAAGAAAAAAATTCAGTTGACGATCAACCTCCGATACAAACTAAGCTCTCTATCGATACAGAAAAGTCACACAAAAAAATGTGGATACAAAAATCTAAACATCCTCTCGCGCCCCCGCTAATTAGAGCAGAGGCTACTTTTGGATTTCGACTTGACAATCCTCTTCTGGGGCAAGACCCAAATATTTCCCTCGAAACCTTATCGATTACATCAAAAATTAATCTTAATGGCGAGCCTCAAACGCGCGCACAATCCCTTGTGGGTCCAGCAGCTGAATGTCTAAAGGAATTTGTTCCTGGCAAAAGCGATACGCAAGATATGTTGAATAATCTTGCTAGCATTTTAATTGATGGGAGAATGTCGAAAGTTCCTGTTAGTGCGGTAAATGATCTTTCTCGAAGAACATATCTTATTTTATTCCCAAATTTGAACGCTAAAGAGAATGAACAAGCGAATGTGTTTTTCTGCGCAGCACTTAAACAAATGGATCAGAAAGAAATCCCCTCTAACAATGTCTATATCAATACCATTTATTATTTTAGTATTACCAAACAACACAGTCAATTGAAAAAATTTATGCGCCAATTATCAGGCTTGCCTCAAGCAAAAAACAAGCGCGAAATTAAGCACATTTTGGCAAAAATTTGGAAAAACGAGCCACATTTTGATATGAAGTATGATATTGCCTCTTCTCTCGTGCGATGGGAGCAAGAGTTCGCAACCCCAAGTACGCATGGATCGACAGGAGTGAATACGATCGAAGCGGAAAACAGTCAATCTCAGTTACTCCTTAGCTTACTGGGAAATGAGAAAAACCCAATTCTTTTGTCGCGACTGTTAACGACTGATCCAAAAACAATTGCTGCGACGCTAAAAATTAAGCAGGGCAATGCAGCTGCAAGACCGGAGCTATGCATTTCTTCCTCTATTAATTTGTATCTTACTGGCGAGCATGGTGGAGGGGGTGATAATACACCGATTAGAGTAAGCAAAAATATTTTGACTATTCACAACGACATTATTTTAAGCAATAAGCAAGAAAAAAATATCAAAACCGTTCACTTTACTGGCTCGGCTGCACCGCTTTTTGAGCCGGAAGACAGCATGGAAGAAAAGGAAGAAGAAGAAATTTCTGACGTATTTTCTGTGCTAAAAGACGATAACTTGGAGAAAAGTGAAGAAAGTGTCGAAGAAGAGATTAAGATAGAAAAAGACGAAGACAAGAAAAATGAGCCAATTGACCCAGATTATGAAGAGCTTGAGATAGAAGGGCATGAGAAAGAACGCATTGAAAAACGAGAGAATACGCTTTCGCAAGACAGTGTTGATCATCTTGCTACGGTATTTTTACATGCTCCAGAAATTGATATAGCGGTTAAACTTTGTGAACTTCAGTTAAAAGCACAGCTTAACTATGGTATGGGTGAGATAAGTAAATACGAGAGAAAATTTGAAGGAAGCGACGAGAATACTATTGAAGGGCAAAAAAGCTTAAAATATACTCAGCTATACCTCGAGTATAAGCAAATTTTGTTAGATACCAAACAAGAGGCTTATGCAAGAATTCAAGCAGCTACCCTTGAAATTTACCAAGATGCGCCTGCTAATATGGATAAACAACAAAAAAATGACAGGGAAACTCAAATGTTTGAAGCGAGCGCACAAATTTCAAATATGTTGTGCGAAGAAGCACGAATAAGAATGAGCAACGCCTCTTTAGATGCGGCAAAAAGTAACGTAATGATCCTGCATCGAAGCACACCGCTCCTGCTTGCGCCTCAGGCTTCGATGATTGTTTTCGTTACAGCAGCGAAGGCTATCTGGAAATGGTTAAGAAGTGCTGAAAAAATAAATTTTACGACCATTTGCGCAACAGAGCTTGAGAAATCACTCAAAGCGATGCAAGACAAAATACAAGAGAAAAAAGGTGACACAAAGAGTGTAACAATCTTGAAAAAATCCGCCGTTAAATTAACAACTTCTTACACTTTGCGGCAGCAAGAGCATTCGGCGACTTTCTTTGCTAATACAGGGCGCTTATTATCAAATAAAAGCCAGTCATTAAGCAAGAAGGAAGAAAATAAATTGTTGGAGGATTTGGTCAAAGTAAACCAGCCTTCTGGCCGAATGCACGGGGGTTAATTCGGTCAGTTTGTGGGGTGCGATTTTATCGTGCTCCCACAACAAGTCCTCAATAAGTCGGCCAGAGACATCGTCAACTTGTTGAGTCTAGGTCAAAAAATACCCATCATCTGACCTTTAGGCGCAATTCAGTTTATGACTTATTAATTAACGTTAGTCGATGCTATTCGTTCTGGACGAGCTCGTGAACGTAATATTGCGATTAAATTATTGAGAGAAAAATTGAATCATGAATAACCCTAAAAATAGCTAATTTAGCCTAGGTGGACAATAATGACATTCAAACGCATGAGTTCATTAAGCTCAAATACCTTTAAAAAGCGACTAACTGATTTTGATCATCTTTTTTCGTCAACGGGTGTGACTCCTCCTCGTTATAATATTGGTCTTGCACCTATGTACGGTGTGAGCACACCGTCATTAGTGTCTGCTGTGTTGCATGGTGGCGGTTTCGCTTTTCATGGCTTGGGTGATCTTTCGGCTGAAAAAGCAGAGGCAGAAATCACGGCCATTTATAAAAAAACAGATAAACAGGCTCCGTTAGGAATTAATTTATTTTCATACGCTACTTCGCCATTTACACGCGAGCAAGTCAAACGGACACAAAATTATTCAAAACCGTATTGGGAATTATTTTCGCTTGAACCCCCCGATTATAATTATGCGCCTGAAAACAGATTACAGGAACAAATCAAGGTTATTTTGGATTTGAATGTCAAAATCGTTAGTTGTACGTTTGGGTTATTGCCAACAGATCTATTAACTCAGTTAAAAAAGAGTAAAGTGGTAGTTGGTGCGACCATCAATAATCCTCATGAAGCCTTGTTAGCGCAAAAAAATGGTTATGATTTTATTGTTGCCCAAAGTGGAGGAGCTGGTGGCCATCTAGGCGGGTTTTCTGAAAATCATGCATTGATTACTGACAGTAATGCACTATTCAAAAATTGTCGTGCGTTACTTGGCGAAGAAATGCCTATTTTTGCTGCAGGTTCAATTCGCTATGGTTATGATTATCTGTCGGCTATCATGAATGGCGCGAATGCTGTTTTGATGGGAACGCAATTTATCATTACCGATGAAAGCGAAGCAGAACCTGAATATAAAATAGCGTTAATGGGAAAATTATCTGATATTGATCCATTTAATACATTATTGAATCCAAATATCACGGGGAAATATGTGCGTGGTTTGCCAACTAAGCTTTTTACTGAATCCTTACAATGGCAAAATGTGCTTGGTTATCCTCATATGAATATGTATTTGCGCGAATTGAGGAAAAAACGTGATAATGCGTTTAGTACAGCCACCTGGTGGTCCGGTCAAGCGGTTGTCCGAAATGAATTAACGTTAGCATCTGAAATACCTAAAATTATTTACGAAGAAGCAATTCAAGCATTACGTTTGGGTGATGAGTGGGCAGATATCTTGGGTGGGCGCCTCTCTACAGCAGGAAATTATGCAAAACATCGCGTATAAAAAAATTATATTAATTCTTATCGTTGCGGCGGCGATATTTCTCGATCGCTTGGATATCACGATAGTCAATATTGCCTTACCCAAGTTGGCCCATGTTTTTCATGTGTCAGTCACTCAACTTGATTGGGTCAGCAATAGTTATTTAATTGCTTTGGCGTGTTTTATTCCCATTAGTGGTTGGGTAGGGGAGCGATACGGCCTTAAAAAAACCTTTATTTTGTCGACGGCCTTTTTTGCCGTTGGTACCTTGCTGTGTGCTTTATCCTTCAACTTAATAAGTATCGTGATTGCCCGTTTTATTCAAGGCATAGGCGGCGGTATGATCATTCCGGTTGGGATGACATTGATTTATAAAAAATTTGAGCATGACGATTATGCTCGTATCACAAGCTTCATTTTTCTGCCTACGCTTTTAGCGCCCGGAGTTGCTCCTTTTTTAGGCGCTGTCATTATGACCTTTTGGAGCTGGCACTGGATTTTTTTAGTCGCTATCCCGGTTTGTCTGCTTATTATTTTAAGTGCTTATTATTATATTGAAATGGATATTCCTGATAAATCACTTCGAAAACCCTGTGATCAACTGGGTGTTATATTAACCAGTGGTTTTCTCATCGCCATTCAATTATTTCTGTCTGAAGTGGGAAGGACAGGTCTGACGATGAATGTATTGATGATATTTGGCCTCGCATGCAGCCTATTTTACTTCTGGTATAAACATGAGGTAAAAACACCTTACCCGCTGATAAAATTGAGTTATTTTAAAAATAAAATGTTTATTTCCGCTAATCTCTTGCAGCTTGTTTTTCAAGCTAGTCATTTTGGTTCTTTTTTCCTTATTGGACTTTATCTTCAAGTGGGCGTGGGCTTTTCAGCCATACATACCGGCTTGATTATCGGGATGCAAGCCGTTGGTGCATTATGTACTGGTCGACTGTCTGCTTATTTATACCAAAAATATGGTGCCTATATGCCGGTTGTGATGGGTTTATTGGGTATTGGCCTATTTAGTTACGGTATATTATTTTTTGTACGCAGCAATAGTGACGCAATGCTTTTTACTGGGATGGGAATTTTATTTTTACGCGGCATATCCAGCGGGCTTTGTGGGGTACCTATTCAAACATTGGGCGTCATTTCTTTTAAAAAGCACGAAATGGCGGATATCAATGCTATTTTCAATACCTGCCGACAGATTTCTATTAGTCTTGGCATCGCATTATCTTCGTTGTTAATAGGATATGGTGCAAAAATTGAGAATAGCAATTTAACAAATTATCATCAACCCTATACCATCGTGCAGGGTACATTCCAATATGCCTTTATTCTCATTCCCATTTTTTGTATTTCGGGCATATTGGTTAGTGCTTATATGTTTCTAAATGAACGGTGACCCACCCAAACTTGACAGTCCAAACGATGCTTTGATTTTCGCCACACTGCGGGTAAGTTTTTGGATAAAAGAAAGCGGGAGTTTATAATCGATTTCATAAATATCTTTATTTTGACTTGCATTTAATAAGTAATCGTCTGACGTACCTATTTTATCAATTAACTTTAACTCGATGGCATCTGTACCAAACCAAAATTCCCCAGTGGAAACAGCATTAATATCTAACTGTGGTCGATATTGTGTGATAAATTGTTTGAAAAGTTGATGAATATTATCAATTTCTTCTTGTAGTTTATTCCGTGCCTTTGGAGTATTTTCACCAAAATAAGTTAGTGTTCGTTTATATTCCCCGGCAGTAATTTGTTCAAAATCGATATGATTTTCTTTTAATAAACGATGAAAATTGGGCAGTTGAGCAACCACTCCGATAGAGCCAACAATAGCGAAGGGTGCCGCAATAATTTGATTGGCAACACTCGCCATTAAATATCCACCACTGGCAGCAACTTTATCAACAATGGCGATCAGTGGAATATTGCGTTCTCGCAGTCGTGCAAGCTGTGAGGCGCAAAGTCCATAAGCATGAACAACACCACCTGGGCTTTCAATGTTAACTAACACTTCATCATGAACTGTAGCGATACAGAGGATAGCGCTAATTTTTTCACGCAAACTTTCAGCTTCTGATGCATGCATATCACCCGAAAAATTTATATAAAATAGACGATTTTTTGTAATTTTGGAGGTTGATTTTTTCAGAATTTCAATTGCTTTTTTGCGTTTTTTCTTTTCAATTTTAAATTGATCAGCCGGTAGAATATCTTCTTGAAGTTCTTCTGTTAAGCTCTCATAATACTTATTTATATGCTTAACTATAATTCGATTATTGTTTTTATTTTTGTTTTTTGAAAGTGCAAATATCCCAACCAGGGTTATTAAAATAGCGGAAGCAAGCGTAATTGTTTTTAAAAGAAAAAAAACATAATTTAATAATAATGTCATAAAAACTCCATATTGTGGTAAAAATTCAGTTTAGTAAATTAAAGCTCTCTACAAAGAGTAAAGTCTTATTTTTGCGGTTTATATTCCTTTAAAAATTTTTCCATATCTTTTGCAGGCAGCGGTAGACTGAACAAAAAACCTTGAATTTGGTCGCAGTCATTGTCTTGAAAAAATTTTAATTGTAATGGTTCTTCAACTCCCTCAGCAATAACAATTAATTCAAGGCTGTGGGCTAAGGAAATAATCGCTCTTATAATTGCGTTATCGTTAACATCTGTTGCGATATCATGCACAAAACTTTGATCAATTTTTAGCGTATCAATCGGAAATTTTTTGAGGTGAGAAAGCGATGAGTATCCTGCACCAAAATCATCAATTGAAATACCCACACCTATTTTATGTATCTGTATTAAGACGTCAGAAAGCTTTTCA
>JAIELR010000233.1 GCA_019752835.1 Gammaproteobacteria bacterium
TGTTTAAAAAAATCATACAGTCGCACCCCGGAATCAAGCATTAAAAAACAATTCTGTTCCTGATTTTCTGCAATGATCTGAGGAACATTCGCATGAAATTTCTCGTGTAAAATTTTGATAACTTCTGATTCTAATGATAATGCAGAAGGTACTTTTTTTAAATAAATAATGCCTTGATCCGTGATGAAACGACAAACTTCAGACCATGGGGTGCATTGAATTTTTTCTGGAGTAGTATCTTGAATTCGATACCCCTTTTCTTTTAAAGTATGAATTGCCCACTGTACATGTAGCTTCTCACCATCATCAACCCTATTTTTTTCAATCATCGATACAAACTCTCTCAAATTCAAAATCAACAACCGCAGGAATATCCTCCTCTCGCTGTAGTAATCTTATTTCTATCGCAGGTGCTTTGGCATGTTTGTTCACAATATAGGATCCTATTCACCGTAATTAATCATGTTATTGACTCTAACTGTTTGAGTCAACCAGATAAACAATAAAATTACTAAAATTCAGTTATCTGAGCATACTATAACCGTATTAATAGCTGCCAAATGTTAATTTTTTAAAGTCTCGTTTCGTATGTTGGTATCAAGTAATGCTTTGAGAATTGCAGCAGCTGTAAATTGCTTTGTCACTGAACCCGCAAGAAATTGAGTATCGTGCGTAATGGGTATTTTGTTTGCTATATTGGCAAAACCAAAACACGGCTGATAAATTATTTCCTCATTGGTAGCGATAAGCATAGTACCATTAGGCTGCATGATTGGTAGCAAGTTATTGATGATATTATTAATGACTTTCTTCATTTTCATTAAATCTCCTCTCTGATATTAGAACCGAAAAAATCAGCCAGCTTATCAAGGAACTGGCAAAGAAAGCTGCGGAAAAATTTCCGGATAATTTGGCGAAGCAAAAAGAAACGCGGTAAACTATCACCACATTGGTTTCGCCATTAGTTTGCTTCAATTCAGGCTAACTTAGGTATTGCACCTGAGCATCTTGCATCAACTCGTTGGAAGAATGCTTTGAGGGAAGAGATCAAAATATTGGTAAACCCCAATCTGGATTATGGCGAAGAGGAGCTAATCATTATATGAGTCCATAAAATAGTGAGGGCAATTAAGTAAACCCTTTTAATTTCACCATGAAGGGGTTCCGGTGCGGACCCCTAATAAGTTAAGGATCTCACACATCGAACTCCTGGTGGGTTGTTTTTACCCGGAGAGCTTTGTGCTCCGCCACTTGAGTTAAAGTTTTGGACCCAGGCTGATCCCTGAGGATCGCCAGAAAACTCGGTGGAGCTCCAATAGTAACCACTAAACGTACTTAATATACTCGTATCGACTAATTCATTTTGAATATTGGTCGATGAAACCGTACATATCGGAGAATTATTAAATCGCGGATAAGTGCCTTGATTAATACCAGTAGAACCGAAAGGCCCCATCTCGCAAACAGAAGGCAAATACCAATCTGTATAGCAGCTCGTACCACCAGAACAGGTGTTACCAGAATCATCTATTGGTTGTTGACATAGTCCCTCTGCATAATTAGTACTCGAACCGTAAAAAGTGAATATATTTTGAGCCGCACAAGATCCGTTATTTATGGCATCACAATTCAATTGACCTAATTGCAACGCGGCAGGTTCATTAGAGATTCCATTAGGGCTCGGGGTGGAGATAGTGGAGCTATCATCAATTCCCCAAATACTGTCTAAGGCGCCACCAGGAGACCAATCAATGCCATTTGGATAAGCTTGCGCTTGGTCTAAAGTTGCCACCACTTTTCCGCCAATACTGCCTGTGCAGGGTGTTGTGGTACAGCCTTGGGTGTCATCCATGGAAAAGAGATAACCTCCTTGATATTGGCAACCATTACCCAAAATAACCACATTTGCATCGATGCTCACTAAACCACTGTTACCCGTTACTGTAATAACACTAGCGGTTGCTATTGTTCCTGATGTACAGGCAGAACTTGAGGTTGCAGTGGTACCTGGATTAATAGTAATCGTGCATGAAGCGCCTGGTAGTAGTGATGGGACATTGCCACATGCACTAGGAGAAGAATTGTCTACCGAGGCATTTCCTGGGAGGGATGGAGAAGGGCTGCTTGCTGTAATGTTGGTGATAGTGCTTAAGGAGGAATTAGTTATTGTTAGGCTTCGAGTCGATTGACTACCAAGCCCCGAAAGCGCTAGTGTAGATGGGCTTGCAGCAAGCTCATTGCTAGGTGTTATGGAGCTTGAAAAAGAAGCAGGGCCGGTTTCAGCCGCTCCGTTTATTGCGGTGGTGGTTTTTACAAGGAATGTATAGGAAGTCCCGTTGGTTAAATTAGGTATTGTACATGAAGTCGTTGAGGCATTAGTCATACAACCTGGGGTAGTAAAGGTAGTGCCACTCGATGGGCCGTAAGTCACTGTATAACTGCTAATTGTGCCATCCCCTGTATTCGTTGGCGCAGTCCAACTAACAATGACTTGGTTGTTACCTGGAACCGCCGTCACGTGGCTTGGTCCCTCTGCCACTGGAAAAACATTTACCGCACTAAAACCCACCCAGCAATCGCTCGTAATGGCCCCTGTATTGTATGTATTTCCACTCCAAGAACCCACAGGACAGGTGCCGCTTACCGTTTGAGATACTGTGAAGCCCGTATTGGCTGTGAGCGTAAATTGCTGTGATTGACCAACATTAACTGTTTGTTGGGTGTTAGGTGTAATGGTTTCATTACCATCGCCACTTGGGGTAACGGTATACTGTGTTGGGGCTGCCGTTACACTCACCGAGAAGGGGAGTTGTACACTGTCCAGGGCTGGGAGGGCGCGTTCTCTTAAATAACCCGAGAGTGTGGTGATATGATCGGGTGCCTGTAATTGTAATTGCAGGGTGCAGCTTGCGCCAATCGCAAGAGCATTTGTGGGACCACAAGTAGATGTATTTAAAAGCTGCATACCAGATGGTAACAAGCTTTGATCTTGAATTCCGGTTAACACTATGGTTGATATGTTTACGACGGTATACGTCGCGTTAGTTGTGGAAGTGGAATTTACGCTAGCAGGAAAAGGCGAGGTACTATCAATACGGATTAAATGCGCAGATGCCATAGCTGGCAATGAAAATAAAATAATACCAAGCAAGCTATAATTTTTTTTACTTAGTAATTTTCGCATAATATATAATGAAGATTCTTTCATTCTGGCTATTTTCCATTGCATAGCATCATTCCCTGATTTTTTTAAAAAGCATGTGTTAAGTTAAGAAAAATTTCTTGCGTATTTAAATCACCTAGATCAAGCGCATAAGGATAGGCAGAACCGCGTGTATTAAATGAGTTACTACCTAAATTAACGTAACGATATTCTAAGGTAAGGCGATCGTGCTGAATATGGTCACTACTTGGTTCGATATTAAAGCTGTAACCTAAACCTACACCCACTTGGTAGGCAAAATTGGTATTTGTATTCGATTGAAAAGGTGGTACAGAAACATAGCCATTCGTATTTGACGAGGCAACGGTTTCCTCATAATCAGTAAAATGATTCCAAGCTGGACCAATACCAAAATCCAGTAAAGGGGTAATACCATATTTCAAATTCCAGCTTAGTTTTGTTTCCGCCATTAATCGAAAGCTGGATACTTGAAATTGATAATTATAGAGTGATTGGCTTGGGCTACCCACTACAGTTTCAGTGACTTGGCCATCATAACTATAATTTCCTGGCGTACCATACGCACCCAGGCCAATTGCAATAGTAGGCTGCAGATTCTCACCTTGCCACTCATACCCAGCATTTAAACCTATCATACCTGCCGACTCGTAGGTATCATTGAGGGGATAAGCATCAGTAATTTGTGAGTGATAATAGGTAATTTGTGGATTTTGATCACCGATAGCGGCAATACTTACCCCGCCATCAGCACCTAAATAAAATTGCCCAGACGAGGCATAAACGATCAGAGGAAATGTATTTACAGCTATTGCCAAAAAATATCGTCGATAAAATCTCAATTTCAATCCCTAAAAATGAAGTCCTTAATATACCCGAAAGATGAGACGTTGCGGGCCTAAAATAGAATCATACTGATTTTACATACAATTTACAATCATTGCTCGGTTGACGTTGTAAAACCCTTCATTTGAAGCAGTGTTGTTAACATAGATGGTTCAGTGATTAATACTGACTTGTCTTTTTTTGATAAAGACTTAATGAATCGTTCAATTTTCAAAATATCTGACAGTTCAATGGAGAATTCCCAACAAGCGGCAATCCGACGTGGTGGGAAGCTTCTCGTATATTTGCACTTACTCGTTCCTTTAACGTGCTCTTGATAGCGACGACGTATATCTGTTGTATAACCGGTATAATAGGCGCCATTGATGCATTCAAGGATATAAATAAAGTAAGTCATAGGTGTCAATCTGGGTATATACATAATCAGCTAATCAGATTTGGAAATATTCGCTTTTCTATAAGGCAAATATTCAGGAAACCACATTTTTTTACGAATGGCAGCCTCAATTTCCTGATCGTTAAGTGGATTAGCCAACCCGGTGGTAACCGCTTCTTTCGCTACGGCAAAAGCAACCTGATAAGAAACTTCGCGAATAGTGTGTAACGGTGGTAGCAGATTTGCCTCAGGATCCGATTTCGCTGGTGAAGCTGCAGCCAATGCTTTTGCAGCGGCCATAAACATTTTATCAGTCACTAGCTTGGCTTTAACGGCAATTAACCCCAGACCCATCCCCGGAAAAATATAACAATTATTAGTTTGATCAACCCGAAATTGTTTGCCATTTTTAGTTATATTTCCAAATGGACTCCCTGTTCCAATGACTGATCTTTCATTGGTCCAGTTCATTAAATCAGCTGGAATAGCCTCACAACGACTGGTTGGGTTTGATAATGGGAAAATGATCGGTCTAGCAATGTTTTTTGCCATTTCACGTACTATTGTTTCCGTGAAAATCCCGGGTTGCCCTGAAACACCAATCAAGACGGTTGGCTTGGCGTTTTTGACAACATCCTCTAACGAAATAAAATCATTATTACTTAATTTCCAATTGGCTAATGTATTTTTTTGTTGTAAAAAAGGCTGTTGAAATGGCATGATATTGGGCATGCCCTCCATTAATAAGCCTGGCCGGTCAATTAAATAAAAACGGGAGCGCGCCTCCGCTTCTGATAAACCTTCATCAACCATGGCTTGCATCATTAAACTACTTATTCCGCAGCCCGCAGAACCCGCACCAACAATGACAATTCGTTGTTCACGCAATGGAATACCGGTCACTTGAATAGCCGCTAATAATGTTCCGGTTGCAACGGCTGCTGTACCCTGAATATCATCATTAAATGTACAAAGCTGATCACGATAACGCGCCAAAATGGGGTTAGCATTTTGCTGGGCAAAATCTTCCCATTGCAATAATACATGAGGATAGCGTTTCTTCACTGCTGTGACAAAAGCATCAATAAAATTATCATATTCCTTACCTCGAATACGCTGATGCTGCAAACCTATATATAATGGATCATTTATTAATTCTGGGTTATTCGTTCCACAATCAAGTAATATGGGCAGTGTATGAGCCGGATGAATGCCAGCGCATGCGGTATATAATGATAATTTTCCAACGGGAATACCCATTCCACCAGCGCCTTGGTCGCCTAACCCTAAAATGCGTTCACCATCTGAAACGACAATAGCTTCAACCTGATTAAAACGCGGGTTTGCTAAAATTTCATCCATGCGGTCCATATAAGAATAAGCAAGATAAATACCACGAGGGCGCCGATAAATATGACTATATTGTTGGCAACCTGCACCGACAGTGGGTGTATAAACGATAGGCATCATTTCTTCAACATGTTCAACAATTAAACGGTAATATAATGTTTCATTAGAGTCCTGTAAATCACGCAAATAAAGATATTTGGCTAAATCATCCGGTTTACTTTTGAACATTTCATATGAACGAGCTAATTGAATTTGCAGGGTTGCCAGCTGTGGTGGTAAGACACCAAATAAATTAAATGCGATGCGTTCATCTTCGGGAAAACCCGTACCTTTATTGAGTAATGAGTTGGAAATCAAGTCAAAATCGGTGATTTTCACATCCAGATAAGGTTTACCATTTTCAAATTTAAGTGTTGCATGCTTCACTGCTTTTTCCATTTTTTTTCCTTGATTATTTAAACTGAAAACTCAAACTTATATGTACCGAGTATATAGTAAGACTTTGCAGATTTCGACAATTTTTGTCGGCAACCAATGGAAACCGTGCCGCTTGTTGCTAGTTTCAAAAAACAATGATTTATTTTAAATCAACGAGATATACTAAACAGAGGGCGAGCAAAAAGTCAGCCGTCAACTCAACTTCTGCCCGTAGGCTGGTATCCCGTCGTGAAGCAGTATATAATCGGCTCATTTTATCGCCTCCAAAAATCAAGGATTTTATATGACAAGCAATAGTAAAACTAATCCTAACGCGCCTTCGGATATCGATCCTACTGCTACGGATGAATGGTTAGCCTCTCTCAGAGCTGTTTTACAGCACGAGGGTAAGGAACGTGCACATTTTATTCTCAGCGAATTAACACGTTATGCGCGGCAAGCGGGGGTTAATTTACCTTATACGGCAACCACCGATTATATCAATACCATTAATCCAGTGGATGAGCCTGCGTATCCAGGTGATATGCAAATAGAAGCTCGAATTGATGCTTTTATGCGCTGGAATGCCATGGCGATGGTTGTTGCTGCCGGTTATATTTCAGGTGAGTTGGGTGGTCATATCGCGAGCTTTGCCTCATCAGCATTATTATATGAAGTCGGTTTACATCACTTTTTCCATGCAGCGAATGGCGAGCAGGGCGGCGATTTGGTGTATTTTCAAGGCCATTCATCACCGGGTATTTACGCCCATGCATTTTTGGATGGACGCTTAACTGAAAAGCAATTAAAGAATTTTCGTCAAGAAGTGGAAAAAGATGGCTTATCTTCTTATCCACATCCTTGGCTCATGCCGGATTTTTGGCAATTTCCAACAGTTTCTATGGGTTTAGGCCCGATACAAGGTATTTATCAAGCACGATTTCTCAAATATTTGCAGCATCGAGGTTTGCTCAATACCGAAGGCCGTAAGGTTTGGGTATTTTGTGGTGATGGTGAAATGGATGAGCCAGAATCCTTAGGCGCTTTGAATATTGCGATGAAAGAGGGTTTAGATAATTTAATTTTTGTGATTAATTGCAATCTTCAACGTCTCGATGGCCCGGTTCGTGGTAACGGCAAAATTGTGCAAGATTTGGAAGGTATTTTCCGAGGCGCAGGCTGGAATACCTTTAAAGTATTGTGGGATAGGCATTGGGATAATTTATTTGAAACTGACGATAAACATGAATTAAAAAATCGTTTGATGGAATTGGTGGACGGAGAATACCAAAACATTAAGGCAAAAGATGGAAAATATATGCGCGAACAAACTTTTGCGCACTCTGAAGAGTTATTGAAAAAAGTGGCTCATTTATCAGATGACGAACTCTTTAAGTTTAATTTTGGTGGCCACGATAGTCGCAAAATTTACGCGGCTTATAACGCAGCTACCCATCAAGAGAATGGCAAACCGACCGTTATCTTAGTTAAAACGATTAAAGGCTATGGCATGGGAGCTGTTGGACAAGCAAAAAACACGACGCACCAACAGAAAAAATTGAGTGAAGACGATATCCGTGGTTATCGCGATCGCTTTATGATTCCCGTCGATGATGAGCATTTAAAGAAAGTTCCTTTTGTTAAATTCGCTGAGAATAGTGCTGAATTAAACTATTTAAAACAACACCGCGCGGCATTGGGAGGCAGTTTCCCCCAACGTCGTGAGCGCAGTGATGAGCAATTACAGATTCCAGCTCTCAGTGATTTTGAAGCTTTCTTGGGTTCAACAGACGGTCGAGAAATTTCGACGACGATGGCGTTTGTACGTATTTTAAACCATTTAATGAAAGATCAACATATTAAAGATCGCATCATACCGATTATTCCTGATGAGTGTCGGACGTTTGGTATGGAAGGTATGTTTCGTCAATTTGGCATTTATTCACATGTTGGGCAGTTATATAAGCCGGTCGATGCTGATCAATTGATGTATTATCGAGAAGACAAAAAAGGGCAGGTGTTGGAAGAAGGTATTACGGAGGCAGGAGGCTTTTGCTCTTGGCTCGCTGCGGCAACGTCGTATAGCAATAATAATTTCGCGATGATTCCTTTCTTTATTTATTACTCGATGTTTGGCCATCAACGAGTCGGTGATTTAGCTTGGGCTGCTGGTGATATTCGTGCACGAGGCTTTTTACTCGGTGGCACGGCAGGCAGAACAACGCTTGCTGGCGAAGGTTTGCAGCATCAAGATGGTCAAAGCCAAGTAATGGCTGGATTCGTGCCTAATTGCAAATCTTATGATCCTACCTTTATGTATGAATTAACGGTCATTATTCAAGATGGCTTACGGCGCATGTATGTCGATCAAGAAGATGTATACTACTATTTGACCGTGATGAATGAAAACTATGCGCATCCTGCTATGCCTAAAGGTGCTGAAGAGGGCATTATCAAAGGGATGTATTTGCTGCAATCTTCCGCTAAAAAAGCAAAACAACACGTCCAATTATTAGGGTGTGGAACTATTTTGCGAGAGGTTATGGCCGCGGCTGAGATACTTGAAAAAGAATATAAAATTACCTCGGATATTTGGAGCGTCACCAGCTTTAATGAAGTAACCCGAGAAGCGATTGATACAGTACGTTGGAATCGCTTTCACCCTGAAGATAAGCAAAAAACGCCTTATGTAAGCGCATGTCTGGAAAAGCAAGAAGGACCAATTATCGCAGCTACGGATTATATTCGTGCGTTTGCCGATCAAATTCGAGAATTTTTGCCTAATAAAACATATACCGTATTAGGCACCGATGGTTTTGGTCGCAGTGATGATCGTGAACAATTGCGCCACTTTTTTGAAGTCGATAGCAAACACATCGTCCATGCGGTATTAAAAACCTTAGCAGATGAAGGCAGTTTGCCGCAAAAAACAGTGGCTGAAGCGATGAAGAAATTAGGAATTAAAAACGATAAGCCTAATCCGATAACGGTTTAATTTTTAATTATATGTGCAACCCTTATTGTTTATAACTTATTAGGAAATAGTATGTTAAAAGACCTTATAATTCCAGATTTGGGGAATAGTAACCCTGTTGATGTCATCGAAATTTTGGTCAAACCCGGCGATAAAGTGACCGCAGAAATGCCGTTGCTAAGCTTGGAATCGGATAAAGCAACGATGGAAGTCCCGGCACCTTTTTCAGGGACTGTCAAAGAATTAAAAATCAAAGTGGGCCAAAAAATTACGCAAGGCAGTGTCTTCATGGTACTTGATACCACCGAGGGCAGTGAAGAATCAGCGCCCAAAGCTGAGCCGGTCAAGGAAGCCAGCACAAAGCCTGTTGCCGAGGCGCAAGCGGCTGAACCTGTAAAAGCAGTTAGTGAAAAACCCGTTGCAGAAACCCAAGCACCTGCTCCAGTGGCAACAGAAACACTATCAAATGCAGAAGTATTTGCAGGTCCTAGCGTTCGTCGACTAGCTCGTGATTTAGGCGCAGATTTAACCAAAATAACGGGTTCTGGTCGCAAAGGACGCATCCAATTAAGCGATGTACAAGCTTATGTGAAATCTGTGATGACACAAGTTTCACAAGGCGGCAGCAGTCAAGGTGGTTTTAGTTTACCCCAAGCGCCGGTGGTTGATTTTTCAAAATTTGGTGAGATAGAGTCTCAGCCTTTATCACGAATTAAGAAAATTTCAGGTGCTAATTTACAGCGCAATTGGATATTGATTCCTCATGTGACGCAATTTGACGAAGCCGATATCACTGAATTAGAGGCTTTTCGAAAATCTATAAATGATGAGGCGCAGAAGCAGGGTGTCAAAATTACACCATTGGTCTTCATTATGAAAGCGGTTGTTGCTGCATTAAAAGCATTTCCTATGTTTAATTCGTCCCTGGATTCCACGGGTGAATCGCTGATCCTCAAAAAATATTATCATCTGGGTGTGGCCGTTGATACGCCTAATGGGTTAGTAGTGCCAGTTATTCGCGATGTAGATAAAAAGGGCATTTACGATATTTCACGAGAATTAGCGGAGATAAGTGAAAAAGCACGCACTAAAGGTTTAACTGCTAATGATATGCAAGGCAGCAGTTTTACGATTTCAAGTTTAGGTGGTATCGGTGGAACGGCCTTTACGCCCATTGTTAACTTGCCAGATGTTGCCATTTTAGGGGTATCCCGCTCGGCAATCAAACCTGTTTATCAAGAGGGACAATTTGTGCCACGTTTGATGCTTCCATTATCCTTATCCTATGATCACCGCGTGATTGATGGGGCGCAAGGTGCGCGTTTCAGCCGATATTTGGCTGATAGATTGTCCGATGTAAGAAAATTGTTATTATAAATTGAGTGAGGAAATATTATGCCAGAACAAAATAAATTACATGCTGAAGTCGTCGTTTTAGGCGGCGGCCCTGGTGGTTACAGTGCTGCTTTTCGCGCTGCCGATCTAGGCAAAAAAGTTATTTTAATTGAACGCTATGAAAATATCGGTGGTGTTTGCTTAAATGTGGGGTGTATTCCATCGAAAGCTTTATTGCATGTGGCCAAAGTCGTCGATGAAGCCAAACAGTTGTCAGCGCACGGTGTAGAATTTGCTGAGCCAAAAATTAATCTTGAAAAAATTGTTGAATGGAAAAATAGCATTGTTAAACGCTTGACTGGCGGCTTAAAAATGCTGGCTAAACAACGCAAAGTAGAGATTCTTCAAGGAACCGGGCAATTTGTATCTGATAAAGAACTCATCGTTGATACCCCAAATGGACCAGTCTCAGTTAGTTTTGACAATGTAATTATTGCAGCTGGTTCACGGCCCGTTAAATTGCCCTTTTTGCCTGATGATAAGCGAATTTTTGACTCAACAGGTGCGCTGGAGTTAAAAACAGCAACCGGTGAATTACTTGTTTTAGGCGGCGGTATTATTGGTCTTGAAATGGCCACCGTTTATCGCGCATTAGGTGCGAGTATTACCGTTGTTGAAATGCTCGATGGTTTAATGCCCGGCGCAGACCGCGATATTATTAAACCGTTTCATAAATATGTGGCTAAACAATATAAGAGCATCATGTTAGAAACTAAAGTCACTAAAGTTGAGGCAAAAGATGATGGTTTGTGGGTGAGTTTTGAAGGTAAACAAGCACCTGTGGAACCACAACGTTTTGATATGATTTTATCGGCAGTAGGACGTCGTCCTAATAGTGACAGCATTGGCCTTGATAAAACCAGTATTAAAACCAATGATCGGGGCTTTATTTTAGTTGATAATCAATTGCGCACGAATGTTCCTCATATCTTTGCGATTGGTGATATTGTAGGTCAACCGATGTTAGCGCATAAAGCGATTCCAGAAGGGCGTTTAGCGGCTGAAGTCATTGCAGGTATGAAGCACTTCTTTGAGCCTCGCTGCATTCCCGCTGTTGCTTATACTGATCCGGAAGTTGCCTGGACAGGTTTAACTGAAGGACAAGCAAAAGAGCGTAATATTGCTTATGAAACCGGCATTTTCCCTTGGGCAGCCAGTGGGCGTTCTTTGAGTATTGGCCGTGATGAAGGAATGACTAAAATCATTTTTGATAAAGACACTCATCGTATTTTGGGTGCAGGCATTGTTGGACCCAATGCAGGGGAGTTGATTGGTGAAATTGGGTTGGCAATAGAAATGGGTTGTGATGCAGAAGATTTATCTCTCACCATACATCCACACCCAACGTTATCTGAGACCTTGCCTTTAGCCGCCGAAGTATTCGAAGGTAGTATTACTGATTTGTATATGCCGAAGAAGAAAGAAGAGAAAAAATAACTGCTGGACAACCCTCTTGACGTGCCGTGGTACCCGCTTGTACCACGGCTTGTCCTTGGTATCCATTTGCTTAGGCCTATTCCAAGGCCAAAAATAGTTTTCGTCCTTGTCGTACCGTGTTACCTAAGATAGATAAGATACCCATACCCAGACGAATATTTACCAATAATACCAATATTTTACTATTAATACGGCCGACAGCTCGACGAGCTCGCGGTGAAATTAATAAGATCAACCCGCCCCCTAGCATAATATTCATAAGAAGGGGAAGGTGCCTCTTTAAATCTATCATGTCTACATGCACTTGCTTTTTACTGCGCGCATAGGCCTCAGTACTTTGTGTAATACTGTTATCGCATTCTTCAATCTGTTGCTTTAACTGCGTTATTGCTCGCATGATTTGTATCCTGTTTGAGTTTTTTGAAATGTTTTCGAGTACGCATAAATTTCATATTTATTAAAAACTTATTGAAAAAATATGCTCCTGTACCTATTAGAATAAAATTCATTAACATTGCACCTAATAAGCCTATCAATAAGCTTTGAGTCATTATATAAATAAGATAGGTGATAAAAGCGGTGTATGTAAGCCAAGCTGAGCTTGTCAATATCAATAAACATATGACAAGAAGTATAGCTGGTATTACGCTAATTTTAGCCAAATTAAACTCTAGCGTAAATAAACGCATTCTTCCCTTAACTAAACGAAAAAAATTTGCTACCAATTCTTCGATATGTTGTAAAGACATTATTTTTCCTTTTAAAGGATATTTAGCAAATAATTGAACTAACCACGTTAAGTTAATTCACGCCAAGGTTATCGGCGTGAATTAATTAATCTCCCAGAAAAGGATTAACCTTTAAGTAGCATTCCCAAAATCAAGCCACCCGCTACAGCAGCAAGAACTGATTTTCCAGGATTTTCTTTAATATAATTGCAAGCGTCTTTCAAGTATTTTTCTGAGTCTTCCTTTAAGCAATCGACTTCTTTTTGAGCTTTATCCATAAATATTTTCGCTCCTTCTTTAGCTACATCTGATAATTCTTTACCAGCTTGTTGTAAATCATTTGATTGAGTTTGATCATCTGTATTTGTTGTATTGTAAGTCATAATATTTCTCCGTATAAATTTAACCTTAACATTAAATGCAAATTGAAGTATAGTTCAATATTTTAAAATGACAATAAGGAAAAGTATACTCTTTGCACTATTTCAGGTCATTTTTAATAAATCTAATGAAAAAATAACCAGATAATAATTAACACACAAAGCGGTACGCCAAGTAACCAGGCTAAAAAATACTTGCCCATTTTTTCCCCCTTTAAATCAATAAACTAGACTTTAGATGTTTTATAAATGCAAATAAAAATCTAAAGTCTAGAAATAAATATAATAATTAATGTACGTATAAAAAACGCTATTCATTATCCTCTTCATCTTGGGTGTGTCGCACAATAAATTTATCAACATCTGCAGTAGCTTGATCTTTCGTTAAGCTATAACGTTCTTGAATTTTACCTATTAATTTATCTTTCTCACCTTCAATGCGAAGTAAATCATCATCGGTTAATTTGCTCCATTGCACTTTTGCTTTCCCTTTAATTTGACTCCATTTTGCTTTCAATATATTCGTCATCATATTTCTCCTTATTAACATTAAGTAAGCTATACTAGAGTAGTTCATAAATTATTAATTTCAAGATTTTTTGTATAAATTATGAAGACATTGCAATCAATATCCTATAATTTAATCCATTAATTATTTTTTTTTCACTTAGAACGAGTTGAGATAAAATTATAAATTCAGAAAGCATATCTGTTAACTCGTTGAACTCCAATATGTTTTTTCAGGAGGGATTCAAATGATTTATTCTTTTTTTATAAATTTTGTTCATTATTTATTAGTTTTTTTCGCCATAATATTGGTGCCAACGTTGTTGTTTTTATCAATATGCATTGTGCCTGGATCACGTATTGCGCTTCTCGAAAGACGG
>JAIELR010000030.1 GCA_019752835.1 Gammaproteobacteria bacterium
ATGGAAACTATTAAAATAAAATTAGCTGATATTTTTTTTGATATTTTTAAGCTGTTTAAAAGACGATTAAAAAAAAGCAAAAATTTTAAACAAGATATTAAAGAATTAGTTAAATTTACAAGAAATAAATACAAAAGCAATATCCAAAATAATAAGGAATTTTACAGGGGATATGCTGATTTTAATATTTTGTTGGCTTGCCTACATGAAGTTTTAAAAAAACAAACAATAATAATTATCGAATCCTATGATGCCCCTTTGCAACAAGCTATCTTGCATGGCAGTACAACAAAAAAATCTTATAAGGATATTTCATGTTTTTTGCGTAATTTTTTTATAGAGGTTATTAAAGAAAATCGTACCATTAAAAAAAGCATCCTGACGGGAACACTACCTTTGGATAGTTGTATAAAAGGAAATGGTCTTTCCGGATTCCCTTGTAAGGTAATCGATTTAATTGGTACGCATGATTATAAAAAATACTTCGGTTTTAATGAGCATGAATCTATTATGTTTTTTAAAAGCAAAAAAAATGGAAAAACTTATTTTGACTCACAAAGCAACAAAACTAATGGCGATTTTTATACTATTTGTCCAGGAAGAGCAAAAGATTTTTTTGACCAAGAAAGAGAGCAGAAGGCTAAAGATTGGTTTGATATTTATGGCAACGGTAAAATTATCTCCAAAATTTTACAAAAAGCTTCTTCAGAAGCAAAAAAAAGTGTAATGCAGTTAATTAATGGAAGAGAAGTTAGTTTTCGTCTTCAAGATGAAATTGAATACCAATGTATCTTGGAAAACGAAAGTCTTTCTGTAAGGCAAGTGTTAACACTAATGTTTTATTTTGGATATTTATCTATTAATCAAAAAAATGAAACTGATGTTGGAATAAGATTTGCATGCACATTAATAAAATACACTGGAATTAAAAATTGTTTACAAAGGGTATTAAATCCATTGGATGAAAGAGACGACCCTCTTAGTTATGTCAATCCGTGTATATGAAGGGATAGTATACAATGAAAAAAATTATTATCAACCATAGCGATTTTTTCTCCTTTATTAAAAATGGAGGTTTTTTTGTAGATAAGTCGTTATTAATAAAATATATTTTAGATATAGATGATGAATATAAAACAATGCTTATCACTCGCCCAAGACGATTTGGGAAAACTTTGGCTTTATCAATGCTTGAAAATTTTTTCGATAGAACTAAGAAAGATGAAACAAAAACTATTTTTGAAAAATTGAAAATTTGGAAAGAACATTCATGTTTAGCAAGTAAACATCATGGGAATTACAACACGATTTTTATTTCATTTGTAAGTGTTTCTAATTTTCAGAGTGAAGAAAATTTTCTAAACCAGTTTCATAATTTAATCAAAGAAGTTTATAAAAAACATCTTTATTTTTTAGAAAATGATTCTTTATCAGAAGATGAAGCTAGTTTTTTCAAAAAAATATTAACAGGTAAAGCAAATCGAGATCAACTTATTATTTCCATTGCGAATCTAACTAAATATATAAAAAATCATTCTGGTGAAAAATCTATTCTATTAATAGACGAATATGATATGCCGTTTCAAACAAAATACGCGAGTAAAAGCTACGATTATATTAAGGATTTTTTTAGAACATTCATTAATAATAGTTGTAACGCAAATGAGGATGTGAAATTTTCTGTATTAACGGGGATATTAAGAGTATCGCACGAAAATATTTTTTCTTCTTTTAAGAATTTATTATATAACTCTATTGTATCACCAGAAGAATATTTTCAAAATTTAAATGAGTGTTTTGGTTTTACAGATGTCGAAGTAATGAAAATTTTAAACTATTTTAAAATTTCAGAAAGCTTAGGTAAAGTAAAAACGTGGTATGGGGGATATCAAATAGGAAATAGACACCTTTATAATCCGCTATCAATTTTTCGCTTTATTTCAAATAATAAAGATAAAAAAAAATATAAATTATATTGGGTAGAAACGGGAGGCAACGATTTCTTTTTACAAAAAATGCCTAATTTACCTATTGCAGTAAAATTGGACTTCCTTCATTTATTAAACAATGAAACTATTTACAAAAAAATAGAATTGAATACTGACCTTAATCAAACTTTTTCGAATATTTCTTATGACGAAGCAACTTTTTGGGGCAGGCTGTTATTAACGGGGTATCTATCTATAAATTCTTCTGATAATATTACCCAAAAAGGTGAAACAGTTTTTTACTGCCCATTAATAATACCTAATGAAGAATTAATAACTTATTTTCAAAATTTAGCAATCTCATTATTTAAAAAAAACGAAGATGTTATTGATTTTTATGAAGATATTTTATATGAATTAGAAATAAATAACAAAATAGAGATAAACAATGAAATCAAGGATGATATTAAAAAAGTAATTAAAAAAATAATTAATAATGTCTTGTATTTGTTTTTGATAAAAGAAGATGAGCTAAAAAACAAAAAAATAAATTCAGATTTACAAATTAAAATAATAAAAACGATTGAAGCACTATTAAATGATTTATCTAGTAGAAATGAATGCTCAGCTTATATTTATGAAAAATTTTTGCATTTTTTAAATAATGATCAAAATAAATCTATATTATCAAAACCCCTTATTCCTTCTCTCAAAGCACTGTATCAGGTGCAAGCTAATTGGTTAGAACGTCCTATCGCGGGGGAGGTGTGGTCGATTACAGATACATTTATTCAGTTGGTTTTAATTTTAAACGCATCGAAAGACAAATCGAGAGAAAGAGAAGAGCAAGTTCATGCGCCTGAGATAAATTGGCATGAGATGTATCTGAGTCCGACGGAGAAATTGCAAGCTGAGAAAAAAACATTACCATACACACAATTATTCCAAGCGTTGCCCTCTCTTTCAAATCAGTTCTCATTCCCAGAGCATGGAGCTGTGAAACAAGTCTGGGTATCGGGAGCTGCCGGCAGTGGTAAGAGTGTGCTGATACAGCGGTTAGCGTATGAATGGTGCCAATGGGAGCAGGAGGCACCTGGAACTAAACCGAGTTGGTTGCCAGAAGGAGTCGCCTGTGTGATTTGGGTGAAGCTACGAGAGTTAAAGAGTTATTTGGATTTAGAGGATATTCAGCAAACGGAGCAGGATGCCAAAGCACGAAAGCTAATAAGACGACGTCGAATTCCTCGCGATGAAGATGGTCAATTAGACTCTGTAGGCGCCTTGTCGGTTTATTTAAGTTCGAAGCGGTACGGTTGGAACACGGGGCAAGATAGCAAGGAATGGAAAGCATTTCTCGAACAAGAAGCGACATCTGTACTCTGGCTGGTTGATGGTTATGATGAAATTGCAAGTTTATCGCAAGCAGATCCGGTTCAAGACCTATTTCACCGGTTTTTTTTGCGACAACCTTGGGTCATTGTCACTTCTCGGCCATATTATCGTTGTCCAGTGGAAGGAAAAAAACAGATTAGGCCATTTCGTCAAGTGGAATTATTGGGTTTTTCTCAAAAAAGTATGTTGGCTTATCTGGAAAAACATTTTATGGGACAAATAAAAGGAGCTGGCTATAACGCATTAAAGCAGTTATTAACCGACGATATGCGGGTGAGAGGATTAGCTCATGTGCCAGTCAATTTAGAAATTTTGTGTACGGTGATGTCAGCTTCACCGGAACTGACATTAAATGAACCTAATACGACCCAATTATATACGCTACTATTTTTTTACTTATTAAAACGTGCCAAGGAAAAAGGATTATTGTCGCCAGGGTTTGCTTTAGAAGGAACTTTATTAAATGAAGCTACGTTTTTAAGTTCCCCCAAGACAGTTGCGTTACTCAAGGGATTAGGCCAGTTAGCGTTGAAAGGATTAGAAGAAAAGCGATTACTATTCGAAGCTCAGGAAGTGAAGAAAGTATTTTTAAATGTTTTAAAACCTGTTTATGGTGACGATGAACGCGCTGGTTTTCAAGACATGTTTCAGGTAGGTTGGCTAAGGGGCTTAAGGTGGTTAGATAACCGGCAAGATTTTCAAGGGCAAGGAGAGTTCTTACATTTAACATTACAAGAGTATTTTGCTGCGCATTATTTTGCTCAAGAGTGGTTAGAAGACAAAAAACGGCCCGAATGCCTCATGAAGATTAAGCAGTACAAATATGCGCAATCATTTGCGCGTTGTTGGCCGTTTGTGGCAGGATTGTTAGCTGAGCAAGAAGGTAAAACGGGACTAAATGATTTTATTATGACGTTAGATTCTCCACCTTTCTCTCTTATAGGTCACCATCATACATTATTACGAATTCGGTGTTTGGAAGAATTATTACCTCAAAACGCCCCATTCGCCTGGGAAGGGTTTGTAGTGCAACTGGTACAAAAGTTGCTGGAAGATTATTATCATACTTCTGCCACTATTCGAGATGAACTTCAAAGCTCTCCGACCTGGGGAAAGTATGTTGCATTTCGATTAGTCGAAGCATTACGACAAGGCGATCGCCAGACCCAAGAAAAAGTGCTTAAGATCGTGGTATTTTTCGGCCCGATGGTTGCTACACCTAAGTTAGTAACTGTTTTAACTGGGCTATTGCAGGATAACAACGGGTCTGTTCGTCAGCTAGTTTTTGAGGCTATTGACGCGCTTGGCTTGGCAGCAGCAACACCAGCGCTTTTAGATGGAGTACTCGTATTATTACAAGGTAATGATGGGCAGGCTTGTCGTTTGGCCTGTCAGATTATTTACCGTTTAGGCTCAACTGCAGCAACCCCCGCAATTTTAAATACTTTGGTGATATTATTACAGAACAAAGATGAGGTCATCCGCCGATCAAGCTGTCGAGCCATGAGCAAGCTGGGGGCTGCGGCAACTATGCCCGACTTTTTTTTGGCCGCTTTATTGAGATTGTTGCAAGATGGTATGTGGCGAGTTCGCCAGGCTGCCTGCGAGGCGTTCAGCCAGCTGGGGCCGACTCCTGCGATTCCTGAAGTATTAAGAGGGCTCGTGCCACTATTGCAGGATAACGTGTGGCGGGTTCGTGAGGCTGCTTGCGGAGCGCTAACTTGGTTAGGACCTGCTATTGCGACAAAGAAAGAGTTGTTAAAGAAATTCATGCCCTTATTACAGGATAAGGCGTGGGAGGTTCGCCGGGCTGCCTGTCGTATGCTCGGCCAAATGGTGCCCGTTGCCTCTAAGTCTATGGTGTTAGCCGAACTCGGGGCGTTAATGCAAGATAATGTGTGGCAAGTTCGCCAGGCTGCCTGCGAGGCGCTCGTTCAGCTGGGGTCGGCTGCTGCGGCTCTTTATATCTTAGAAAAGTTCAAACTCTTATTGCAGGATGAGGTGCGGGAAGTTCGCCAAGCCGCCTGTCGCATGCTCGGCCAAATGGGGCCTGCCGCCGTGACCCCTGAAATATTAGCGATGCTCAAGTCGTTATTGCAGGATGAAGTCCGGGAAGTTCGCCAAACTGCCTGCGAGGCGCTCGGCCAGCTAAGGCCTGTTGCTGTGACTCCTAGGATATTAACCTGGGTATCATTATTGAAAAACAACGAAGAATCGGTTCGTTGGGCCGCTTGTCGGGCACTCGGCCAGCTGGGACCGACTGTATTCACGCCTGAGGCGGTAGATGCCTTATATTTACTTGCAAAAGACCATTCTTGGGCTGTCCGCGGAGCTTTGGTTGGAGCTTTCTTACAGTTGGGGAGGCCGGTGATCAATCCCGCGTATCTGGAAGTTTGGATAGGGTTACTGGGAGATGATGATTCGACTGTTCGAGAAGAGACAAGCCAACTGCTCTATAACTGGATGCAGTATTGGCAGGAATCCGGGCAGCATCAAAACTTTAAGAACGCTTGGTTGTTGTGGCAAGCGAAAGGGTACCAGACAGAGGAATCAATAAAGAGTGCTATACATGTTGCCATCCATTTACTCCCGTCTACTTTATTTGTGACTTCCTTAGAGCCTCTCCTTAAAGTCAGTCTAACAACAACAGATTGGGTTGAAAGTTTACCCAACTTGCTGCTCAAAGGGTTACAACACCCTGAAACGGAAATGATAACTATGAGTTTTATCGAAGTGTGTTTGGCAAAGGAAACAGAAAACTATCTAACCATCGTATATTCTATGAATGCCCATGAAAGATTGCTTTGTACGTCGTCCAAGGTTGCGCCTGCCCTTTGTAAAAAGATTCAACGCCGTGCGCTACAGGGTGTTATCACTGACAAAATGGGTATGTATGAACAGGAACTACTCCCTTTCCTGCTATACCGACAAGCAGCGGGGAGGAGAGCAGGGAGTTATCTGATAGGCCGCCTCAGTGTCGAGGGAAATGTGCTTCCTGAGCTGGAGTTTGAAGTGAAAGCCCTAGTAATAGAAATGTTTTTCAATAGCCTTGATAAGAGTGTGACTCGTAATATTTTCTTTTCCTTGTCGCTCGAATTATTTACTTACTCCAAGGCTGAGATGCCTGAAAAAATAATCAATTCAGTGACTAAACAAGATTTAATGGCTTTTGGCTCAGGTGCCTTCAATATGCTGCAAGAGAGTCAATTATCGCAATCAGGTAAATTACTTAAAAGTGAAAAATTAAGTGAAAAGGGCTTTATTGCATGTATTATCGTAGAAGGCATTTTTGAGAGCGCTAAACTACAGCAGCTTAATCATGGTAAAATGCAAGTTTTTCTTACTAACTTAGCAGCGAAAATTACGGTTAGTCAAGATAACTTTTTAAGGGAAGTCATTAAAGTTAATGATGATAGAACAAAATTACTTGAAAAATTTTTAACATCTACTGATAACAAATTGAAAACAGCTCAAGACCAAATGAATGCAAAATTAACTATCATTATAGATAAATACTTTTCTTCTGACAATCCTATAACTATGACAGATAATGACGTTAAGGCTTTGGAGATTGCAGAGCGCATGTTGGCCAATAATATGAGGACATACACAGAAATGGTGACAAAAGCAACGGAGGCAGGTGAAAAAGTTATTTCTAATAATAAAATTGATGACCAAATGATCACAAACTGCATTGAAGCAAACAAGGTTGTCATGACTAGCTTATTTGATACTATCAAAGAATTAGGTAAAGCCCAGCAATCGAGTGTGCAAATGCTAGTAGGGACTGGTACTACGATAATTAATGGTGTCATAGGTAATGGAAATAATAATAACAACAATAATCAGAATCCTAAACAAAAAGCACTCCAAGCCCCTGGAGCAAACAGTATGTTTAACCAAAATAACAATGCTCAGACTAATTCAAATGCGGCAAATAATAATGCCGGTGATTGCCAAGGCTATGCTCAGAATTTGATAAATGATCTCCACGCAATTCCAGCAGATAAGAAGCAGGAGTTTATCGCGAAACTTACTCAAATCTTAACCAACAATGCTAATTTTAATGCGATAAAAGGTAATCGTGCGCAGCGAAATGGAGTGCTTGTGAAAATTAAGGCAGAAATTGAAACTAGTATTCCTGCAGGCATTGCACAAACTCTTAGCGATTTGGCAGAGATCGTTGATGAATGCTGCAAACCAACCGCTCTCCAGCCCCATAATCCTAAATGAAAGATAGGTAATCCACTGGTTTGACCAGTGAGACTTTCAAGGCTCCGCCTTCAGATTCAGTGTTGAAGATGTCAAAATAAAACTGTGGACTTGACGGTTTCACAGGAGTTAAAAATGACATCTTCAACATATGAGAGTTTAAGTCACTCGAAATGGGCCCTACGTTAAGAGCTCTGCGCTGAGGGGCCATTTGTTTTGGCAAAATTGAACTCAACTTGCTTAATTAAGGACGTTTCTTGGCCAACTGTCTAAAAATAGAGGGAGAACTCATTGAACAAGATGCCATTTTTTTAAAACCAAGGTCTAAAATGGCTCAATGTTCACCAAAAAAGCATTTTTTTGCACAAAAAATGAGTTTTAATGGCCCCTCAGCGCAGAGCTCTTAACGTAGGGCCTGTTGTAAGGCGAATAAATGCTCCTCTCGATAATTGCCCTGTAACGCTTTAGCGATGCTGTCTTGGGAGTGTTTACATCGCCTATCTCGATAAGAGGCTAAGGTAGTCGCACAACGCTCACCCGCCATTATCGCGCGTATAATTTTCATCCCCGTCACACCGGTAATATCGTCAACCACATTGGCCAGTTGAACATTCATTTGCGCTAACGCTTTTTGCATGTGCTGAACATGAGGTCCGGCCCCGATCCTGGTAAAAAAGGGTTAAATCTTCGTTTTGATTAAATAATATTCAAATTTTAACCATTCTAACATATCCACAATTGAAATACTTTAATCAGCTTAAGAAGAAGTTCTACCCTGTTCCTCTTCGCCTTTCTGGCTTTTTAAAACACGAGGATCCCACCATGAAGGCGCGCTTTCTTTGTAGCTGTGTTGAATACCTGGCACTATTAAATTGGGATTTTTCAACGAAGTAATGGTAATAAAGGTCCGGCCGACATCCTGGCGAAAAGGTATCATATGTATAGCATTATATAATAATAAACCTTTATCACCTTTTCTCTTTTGATGTCTGCCTCGTTGCTGACGGCTTTTTCTGTTTAGACTCAGATGTCTTTAATGCTTTATTTTCCTGCTCTAGCACTGTTTGCCGCTCAAGCGCCCTATCGAGTAGCGAGCTTTTCTCAAATACCTGTTGTTCTAGCATGGATACTTTAGCGGTTAAATTTTTAATTTTTGCCTCTTTTGTATCGCATAATTTTTCCGTCTTTTTTTGATTGTCTTTGGCTTCCTGACGCGTTTTATCAATTATCCTCAGCCAACGCGACTCTGATTGTTCATGTAGAGCCGTTTGTTGAGCCAGTAAATTTTGTGACTGTAATGACTGGGTGTTTAATTGCTCTTGCAATTCTTTCATCGCCTTTTGCAGCTGTTGGTATTGGATTATCAGCTCGTCTTTTTCTGCATAAATGCGCTTGAGACGTGCTTCGTATTGCTCTGCTAACAGGGTGGATGCTGTCTGTTGCTTGTCCAATCGTTCATTTAGAATAGCCAAATCAATATGAGATTGGTGCGCCATCGCATTAGCCTGGCTTAGCTGGGTTGTGTAGGCCTCAAGCTGTTGCTTAAGTCGATGGGCTTCTTTTTCAGCCTCGATGTGTAATTGTTGCGAGGTGGCGCGCTCTTCATCCAGCATCTGTTTTTGGAGGGCTAATTGGTTTTGAGCGTGCTCCATCGCAGTTTGCCACAACACTTCAAAAGCTGAAATCAGCTCTTTAGGCATGTCAGCCGACAAGTGATAAATAATTTTTTGCGCGTGCTCTTCACGCCATCTCTTTAAGTGTTCAGCAATGGTGGTATTGCTGCCTGTGCCCAACTGCTCACGCACTTTCTGTACCGACGGTGCTATACCCTGGCTTAGCAGTTTAATCGCCGTCTGTTTAACACTATCGTAATCGATGCCTATTCTCGACATAACGGTAAAATCCACGTAATTGGTCAGTTTTGTGATTTTATCATGCTATGACATAATATGTAAATCATGTTAAATTAGCATGATAAAACAACGAAATTCATGATAATACACTTATCTTGATATTCTTAGTTGACACTGGCACACTATGTCTTTCAAAAATCATGAGACTTTAAAAAGGACAATACATGGAAGATAACGCTCTTATTCCCATTTCCTTAGAGCTATTAAATACACTAAAATCACTTAACGGCAGATCCGGCACGAATCGTGCTCCAGCATTCATCACCCAACAAATTGCGGCGACAGACGATCTAGGAGCGGTTCAATGCTGGCTAGCTGAATTTGATCAGTCGCCTCAAACACAGCGCAGTTATCGTAAAGAAGCTGAACGTTTATTACTCTGGTCACTTATTGAAAAGCAAAAGCCACTTTCAAGTCTTACACGTGATGATTTACGCGATTATCAACAGTTTTTATCAAATCCACAACCGCAATCCCGCTGGTGTGGGCCGCGCAAACCGCGTCACGACCTCAAGTGGCGGCCCTTTCAAGGCGCGTTAAGTGGAGGAAGCATTGCGCATGCCATCACTATTATTAATGCGCTCTTCTCTTACCTAGTAGAAGCTGGTTATTTATCAGGCAATCCATTAGGGTTAATGCGTCGTAAGATTAAGCAGTATGCATTAAATAAAACTAAAGTAATCGAGCGTTTTTTAGAGCAGGCTCTCTGGCAATCAGTAGTTGATTATATTGAAGCATTACCAAAGACAACACCTCGGGAACAAAAAGAGTATGAACGTGTCCGGTTTCTATTTTACTTGCTTTATTTGCTTGGTCCGCGTGTTAGTGAAGTAGCTCAATCAACAATGCAGAGCGTTAAACAAATTCGAGGGAAATGGTGGTGGCAAGTGACAGGTAAAGGACAAAAAACTCAGCTTATTCCCATTAATGAATCTATGTTGAATGCGTTAATACGTTATCGACAATTTTATGGTCTAACACAATTGCCACAATCTAATGAACAACTACCTCTATTTATGAACTTAAATGGCACCCAAAGCATTAGTAGCAATATGATTTATCGGCTTGTTAAAAACACATTTTTAAATTGTGCAAAAACATTCGAAAAAACACGGCCTGATTTTTCTGAAAAGTTAAAACAGGCATCAACGCATTGGTTGCGCCATACGTCCATAACGCATCAAGCGGATGCAGGTATTGAATTACGCTATATTAAGCGTCATGCACGCCATGAAAGTGTTGAGACGACTATGCTTTATCAACATGCAGAGGAAGATCGATGGCACGAAGCTATGGCGCTACACCGAATACCTGAAAAATAAATTATAGACGAGAGTAAAAATGGCTGCAATATACGAAACGGCATACCCACGGATAAAACCAAATTTGAGCCACAAAGAGTTAAAAGAAATTTTCACCCCAAATCAAGAAGAACTATCTCTTTTGGATGCAAAAACAAAAAAGACATTACCGGCTCCACGATTGGGTTTTATGATCACACTAAAATGTTATCAATATTTAGGCCGTCCTGTCAGCTTAAAAAAAGTAAATGGATACATAAAAAAATATATTTCCGATAGTCTAGGTATTAAAAATACACCTGATATGCTTGGATACGATGCATCGGGTAGGAAACGTCACATAAAAATAATTCGAGAGTATTTACAAATAAATCCAAATAAAAAAGAACGTCGTAAACTCATGAAAACAGTTGCATTAGATGCGGCAACGACAAAAGAAAACCTGGCCGATATCATTAACCGTGTTATTGATGAACTCATTAAATCTAGATTTGAATTACCAGCGTTTCAAAAACTCGTAAGGCTCGCAAGAGCAGCTAGAACCGTAGTAAATAATGATAATTATGCAAATATATTTAATTTATTAACAGATGAAAATAAAAAATTGATAGATATAATCGTTGGTCTTGTAAAAATAGAGGAAGATAATGGTGAGATTTTATCATGGCAGATGCTAAAATTAGAGCCAAAAAAGCCAACGACCAATAACATCAAAGGATTTGTTCAATACGTTAATAAAATGCGATCACTTTGTCAAAAAATCAATATCAATTTGGATTTTATTTCGCCTGCGCGCATTGAACAATTAAAGGATGAAGCAATGATCGCTGACATGGATGATATGAAAAGCATGAGACCTATAAAACGTTACTCTCTTGCTACAATTTTTATCTACATGAAAACTGCATCTTCGATTGATGACTTAGCTCAAGTGTTGATTACATGGATTAAAAATATTGAAGCACAAGCCAAATATAAGCTGGAAGAGTATCGTCTTGAACAAGCAGATAAAACTGACCAATTTGTTTTATTGCTTTATAATACGTTGCTTGTCTTGAAAAATAATGACGCCGCACAGGATAAAATACAAGCGATTGAAAAACATCTGAATGGAAAAACAGATGATATTATTGAACAATGCAGAGAATATCTTGGGCTCACTGGAGAAAACCACATTGCATGGATGCTAAAACCCTATAATAACAAGCGACATATTATTTTTCAGTTATTAGAAAATTTAAGTATTTTCTCGTCATCCAATGATAAATCGATAGAAACTGCTTTGGCATTTATTATGCATTATCGCCATTCTCATAAAGAATGGATTGATTTAGAGTCTGTTCAACCTGATTTAAGTTTATTATCTGATGGATGGTTCAAAGCAGTGACTGGATTGAAGAGAGAAAAAAACTTAATCATTACAAAAATAAATCGTCGCTACTACGAAATCGCAGTTGGCACAGTGCTCATGGGCGATCTTAGTTGCGGTGATGCTTATGTAGAGGGCGGATTTATTTTTGATGATCCTAATAAACAATTTATTACATGGGAACAGTTTGAAATAGAGGTGGATAAATATTGCTCGTTAGCCGAACTTCCAAAAGAATCAGTAAAATTTATTGCATCAAAACAGACACAGCTACAGCATACTGCAAGAAAAACTGATGAAAATTATCACAATAACCCTCATTTAATCATTGAAAACAGTCTGCCTATTTTAAAAAAATTACCAAAGAAAAAGGAACATCCTGATCTTGAAAAAATCAAAGAAATGATTATGGAAGAAATGCCAATAAAAAGTATTGTTGATGCGATTGTTGAAATTGAAAATTGGCTAAATCTGAGTGTTAATTTTAAACCGCTATCTGGGTATCAAACAAAAATACCTGATTATCCTTCACGATTTGTTGCAACATCGTTATCATACGGATGCAATACGGGGCCAACTCAGGCGGAACGTTCCCTGTTGAAATTTACCCGAAAACAAATAGCCTGGATTTTTAATCATCATGTTAATGATCATAAGCTACTAAAAGCAATCACAATACTAATCAATCGTTACAACTATTTGGTTTGCCGAAGCATTGGGGACCAGGCGATAGTTTATCTGTGGATGGAACTTTTTGGGACATGTATACGCAAAATTTATTAGCCGCTCACCACATTCGTTATGGTAGATATGGTGGGGTTGGCTATTATCATGTCTCTGATAGATATATTGCTACGTTCAGTAACTTTATTTCTTGTGGTGCGCATGAAAGCATTTATTTGTTGGATGGTGTTGTAGAAAATGATTCAGATATGCAAGCTAAAAAAGTTCATGGCGATTCATGGGCACAAAGTGAAGTGCTATTTGGACTTGCTACATTGCTTGCAATATTGATTATGCCACGTATCAAACAATTCAAGCATCTTTATTATTATAAATCTTCACGTAATGATCATTATGAAAATATTGATGAACTTTTTACGGAGAAGGCAATTGATTGGGAGTTAATAGAAACTCATTACCATGATATGCTTCGCATAGCTATTTCCATCTTCAAAGGTAAGGTAAAAGCATCAACAGTATTACGTAAGCTTTGTTCCAAAAGTCGAAAAAATAAATTGTATTTTGCATTTAGAGAATTAGGACGTGTTGAGCGCACACTATTTTTGTTAAACTATATTAATGATCCAGAGATGCGTCAGATGATACAAGCTGCAACCTGTAAAAGTGAAGAATTTAATGAATTTGTTAGTTGGATTCGATTTGGTGGTGGCGGTGTTATTAGCGATAACATGCGGCCTAATCAACGTAAAATCATTCGCTTTAATCATCTCTTGGCGAATATGCTAATCTTTCATAACGTTGTATATCAGACAAAAGGGATTAATAAACTGAGAGCTCAGGGAATAGAGATACCTGATGAAATACTGGCTGGAATATCGCCATATTGGACAGAGCATTTTAACCGTTTTGGGATGTTTCAGTTGGATATGGAGAAAATGACGGTAGAAATTGATTATGATTTAGTCAATTTAGAGATTTAACCCTTTTTTACCAAGATCGGGGCCGGACCTCAGGTGAAGCCTATCAATTTGACTGGAGTGAAGAAACAGTTG
>JAIELR010000116.1 GCA_019752835.1 Gammaproteobacteria bacterium
AAATAACGCCACATGCCACAGCGAAGCGAGAGGGATGGGTTTAGCAGTAGTGGTTTTTAATTCGGTTGCCATGACTTGTTCCTAACCCATATACAACCCGCCATTGACGGCCAGTGTTTCGCCCGTGATGAAATCCGCATCATCTGCGGCAAGAAACAAAACTGCGCGTGCAATATCTTCGGGCTTACCAAGACGTTTCACGGGAATGCGTGTAATTAAAGCTTCTAATACATTATTAGGAATGGTATTTAGCATGGAGGTTTTTGTAAAGCCGGGTGCAACGGCATTGACGGTTATGCCTTTATCAGCTGTTTCTAATGCCAAGGCTTTGGTGAAGCCCAGAATACCCGCCTTGGCTGCGGCATAATTGGTTTGGCCAAACTGTCCGGCCATGCCGCTTATTGAACTAATACTGATGATGCGGCCAAATTTCTTCGCCCGCATGCTGTCAATCACTGCTCTAGCCATATTAAAGCACGAACCTAAATCAGTGTTGATCACCGAATGCCAATCGGCAACGGGCATTTTTTGAATTGTGTGGTCGCGTGTAATCCCTGCATTGTTCACCAACACATCCACCGCGCCACATTCAGCAATTACTTTTTTAACGCCGTCCATACACGCATCGGCATCGGTGACATCCCATTTATAAATTGGGATGCCTGTTTGCTTGTTGAACTCTGCTGCGGCTTCATCACCAAAAGCAAAATTGACAACGACCTGATAACCTTTTTCCTTAAAGGTTTTGGCGGTAACCGCGCCAATACCTGTTGTGCCGCCGGTAATAAGTACAATGCGTTTCATAATATTATCCTTTGGTTATTTTTGAAAGAAATAGGTACCGGGTGCTGCATTAAGCGTATTTGCCATAGGCGGCGGCGAAATTCTTTCTGCTGAAGAGTGCGTGACCATCCAGTCATGCCATGCCAACCACCATGATCCATCTTTTTTTTCTGCGATTTCTAGCCAGCTTTCTGGCGCGCGATACGCATCACCGGAGCGTGTTTCGTGAATATGATAATATCTGTCTTTATGGCCCGGTTCGCTGACGATGCCGGCATTATGCCCGCCCGATGTCAGGACAAAGGTAACGTTTTCGCATGTTGTCATAAGGTGTATTTTGTGTACGGAATGCCACGGCGCAACATGGTCCTGTTCAGTACTCACGGCAAACACAGGGAGTTTGATACTTTCTGGTGCTACGCGTTTTCCTTCCACAGCAAAACGCCCCGCAACAAAATCATTATGCAGAAAAAGTTTTTCCAGATATTCACTGTGCATTTTATAAGGCATGCGTGTGGCATCGGCGTTCCATGCGAGCAAATCAATACCGCCGCGCCTTTTATCCATCATATAATCGTGAATGCGCTTCGACCATATTAGTCATTGGAATGTAGCATTTGAAATGTGCCGGCCATTTGCTTGCCTTCCAAATAGCCTTTTTCCCACATCACATTTTTTAGGAAAGACACTTCGCTTTCGGTGATGAATAGCATCAACTCACCTGCTTCGGTGAAATCGGCCTGTGCGGCAAGCATGGTCAGGCTTTTAAGGCGCGTATCGCCATTGCCGGCCATTGCGGCGGCAGCAATAATCGCTAGCGTTCCACCCAGACAATAGCCCATCAGATGAATGGCGGTTTCCGGACAGATGGCACTTACAGCGTCGATAGCCGCCATTGCACCTTGGCGATAATAATCATCCATATCCAAATCACGATCAATGGCATCGGGGTTGCGCCATGATACCATAAAGACGGTGTGTCCTTGTTGAACAAGCCAGTTCACCAGAGAATTTTGCGGCGATAAATCAAGGATATAATATTTCATGATCCATGCCGGCAGCATCACAATGGGTTCTTTGAAAACCGTGGTCGTTTGCGGCGTGTATTGAATAAGCTCAATGAGATGATTTCGGAAAACTACATTGCCGGGAGTCACGGCGAGATTTTCGCCTACTACAAAATTTTCAAGACCCATTGCGGGTTTGCCACTTTTTGCACGTTGAAAATCATCCAGCGCGCTTTGAGTACCGTGGACAAGATTAACACCGCCTGTACGCAGTGTTTCTTGAAATAAATCGGGATTGGTCGCAACAAAGTTGGATGGCGAAAGTGCGTCAAGCATTTGCCGTGCAATAAATGAAATTGTGCGCTCGGATTGTTGAGGCAGGCCCGGTATATCTGTTGTGGCGCGTTGCCACCAGCTTTGCGCCAGACAAAAACTTTGCGCATAACAACGCCATGGAAATTGCCGCCAGCTTTCTGCTTTGAAACGCGGATCGGTATCACCGCCGGGGCGATCATTACAAAGCATTTTATGGGAATATTCTTGCCAATGCACAGCCGGATAAAACGTAAGTTCAAGCATGCGCCCCGGTGCCAAGGCCAGTTGATTAAGCCATGACGCATAGGCGGTTGCGATTGCCGCCGGGCTAATACCGGATGTTATTCGTCCTAGCTGCGCCTGATATGCTTTATCGAGCAGGTCAAATGGGTTTGTTGGTGGCTCACTTCGCAAAACCACACTAGTACTTTGCGTAGCTTTCACCTTATCCATGATAACTATTTTTATGCGACGCGATTGGTTTTGTTTAGGTCGCTTATTTCTTCCATGCTTTCGCGAATACGATTATTGATGATGTCCATCGCTTCGCTGTTGCATTTGCCGATTGTCTCAATCGTTTGCTGGGCATTGGCTGTATTCTTTTCAACGGCATTCTTCGTAAATTCAGCATGTTGTTTCAGTTTTTCTGAAGGCGTTGATGTCGACATAGCTGTGCTTAACGCCTGCGAACCTTCTGCGTATGCCTGTTGCATCCAATCGGCTTGTTGTTTGGCCATGGTCTGCATATTGGCATACGCGGTATGCTGAATGGCGGTGATAGCCTCCACATTCTTGCGGTGAATATCCATAATTACCGTCATATCCACTGTGGGCATTTTGAATCCAGCCATCATTTTTGTCGCATCAACTAACTTTGGAAAACTCGCTTCAAAAACAGTCTTGGGGTTTGGTTTGGCCATATGAATGTTCCTTCATTCGAATTAAAATTAGAACTGAAGTTAATCAACTGAAGGGTAAGGATGCTGCATAGGAACAATGAGCAATCGTAAAGAACCGATAAACGCAGAAATAGTTATGCTGGCAGTCCCAGCGAACAGCTTTTCAGTAACATTTCCTTTTAAACAGGAAAAAAAGGGAATATTTGTATTTTAAGATTGTTTGCTCGGCAGGCAGTATCACAAGAACCTTTATTTACTGCGGATGATTGCACGTGTAGGCATAAATTCCCTAAAAAAATAAAAGGGAATACATCTTGGGTATCAGTGAAAATAAAAAGTAAAAAAAGGCGAAAATTTAGTAGCATGAGACGTCCGTTAAAATAACTTAACAGAAAGTGAGCGGGGTGTATCGGTTGTGGTTAGCGAGCTCAATAAATTTGAATCTTGCAATAATATTGTTCGTCTTGAAAATGATTTGCATCAAAACAATATCCTGTAGATACAAGTTTTATATAGCTAAATATAAAATTCTCATACATGTCTAACTGTGAATGGGATTATTATTTATAAAAAATTTATGTATATATCGGTCTGTCCTATCGAACCTTTACAAAAATATGAGCTTAATAGTCTCCATAACTAAAACAGGAGGCTAAGTACATGTCCCACCAATTATCTCCCCCGAAAATAAAATTTAATGCAAGATTCTTTAAGACACGCATTGCAACGTTTGTTATTGCATGTGGAGTTATATGTGGAGCAGTTTATCACCCTGCATTTGCACAAACTGTCAATACACATGCAGCGGTAGGCACCAATATCAAGGCACCAGATAATACCGCGGTGAATTCACGTGATCGTTCTGCTTTAGAAAAAACAGCAGATGACGCAGGAATGGAAGAGCCGGATCGTAATATGATGCGGCGTATACGTAAAGCGGTGGTAGACGATACCTCTCTTTCCACAGATGCTCAAAACGTTAAAATTATTTCAGTAAATGGCCACGTGACATTAAAGGGCCCGGTTTCAAGCAGCGAAGAAAAACGTAAGATTGAAGCAAAGGCGATTGCCGTTGCTGGTAAAGACAATGTTGCAAACGAATTGTCCGTCAAATAAACACCAATAAATTCTACGTAGATAATCGATAAGTTATCTATTCACTTACTAAAAAACTTAATCGTCCACTTCAACACATCAGGAGCTATCATGACCGATAATAACACTGCCGTATTTGGTATTCTTCTTCCCGCCCGCAGGCTGAACGCTGCGTTGATAATTTGAAGAACGTTGGTTTCAGAAATGAAGATATTTCAGTTTTGATAGCTGAAAATGCCACCACACGTGACTCGATATTCTTCTTGATCAATCCGGATAGCCCGCCATATGAGCTTAGCAATTACATCAAGGGCATGTTGAATTTAGGAATTTATCTGTTGTTGCTACTCGCGCCTTTGCTTACGCTGATTTATTATATTTTTGACTTCGCGTTTTGGCGTAAATTTGCAGTAACATTTTTTATAATCGCCTATTTCATCATTGCACTGCCATTACAGTATATGCTTCAGGCGTTGATTATCAGCTCTGTGAGCATGCTGTTCATGCCTGTGCTGTATCTGCTGTTTGGAGCTTTGCTGGATACCTTAATGTTTGTTGGCTGGTATTCATGGGCGATGACATGGGCGGGTAGAGAGAAACAAGAATAACTACATCCATAGTTACTGAAAGTGTATTTGCCTTTATTCTACCGTTACAGATTTGGCCAGATTACGGGGCTGGTCAACATTATTGCCCCTAGCAACCGCCACATGATATGCCAGTAACTGAAGCGGTACGGTGTACAAAAATGGTATCAGCAGGGCATCTGTTTCGGGCAGGATGATAATTTTCCATGCAATTGTAGTCATTTTCTTGGCACCTTCGGCGCTACAAAAAACAATGACTTTTCCACCACGCGCCGATATCTCCTGAATGTTTGAGCATGTTTTTTCAAACAGCGCATCAGATGGTGCAAGTGCGATAACCGGTGTTTGTTCGTCAATCAGTGCAATAGACCCGTGTTTGAGTTCACCCGCGGCAATTCCTTCGGCATGAATGTAGGTCAACTCCTTCATTTTCAATGCCCCTTCTAGCGCAACCGGATAGCAGGTACCTCTGCCCATATACAATATGGTTTGGGCGTGCATAATTTGCTGCGCCAAACTGGTTATGGCGGCTTCGTTGTCCAGAACATCAACAATTAATGCTGGTAGATTGGCCAGTTCAGCTGCCGAGCGCTGAATTTCTTCGGTCTTCATGGTCTTATTAATCTTTGCGAATTCCAGTGAAAGGCAGGCCAACACTAGCAACTGTGACGTAAACGCTTTGGTGGAGGCAACACTAATTTCTGCTCCAGAAAAAGTAGAAAATGCGATGTCAGATGCTCTTGCAATAGTGCTTTCTTGAACATTCACTATGCTCATAATGTGCTGTTTGTGCGTTTTGGCAAATTGCAATGCTGCAAGCGTATCTGCCGTTTCTCCAGACTGGGAAATAAAGAGAGAAAGCCCGCCTTTTGAAAGGGGCGTGTCGCGGTAACGGAATTCGGAAGCGATATCAAGCGATACAGGTAATTTGGCAAACTTTTCTAGCCAATATTTTCCAATCATTCCGGCGTAATAGGATGTACCACATGCCGAAATAGTGATTTGTTTGATGTTAGCAAGTTTGAAAGGCGTTTTAGGTAGGACGATCGAATTGGTTGGCGATTGTGTATATTTTAAAAATGCATTTTTTAAAACAACAGGCTGTTCATATATTTCCTTTAGTGTGTAATCCGCGTATCCATCTTTCTCCGATACGTTGTCCGAATGTTCAGACTTGCATATTTCACGAGTTACAAGGATGTTATTTGAATCCCTAACTATGACCCCTGTATTGCAAATTTTAGCTACATCGCCATCTTTAAGATAGCTAATACGCGAAGTCAGCGGAGCAAGCGCAATAGCATCAGATCCGATAAACATTTCACCATTGCCATGGCCAATTGCAAGCGGCAAGCCACGCCGAGCCGCAATAATAAATTGTTCTTTGCCAGAAAAAAGTATTGCTAATGCAAAGGTTCCGGATAGCAATTCCAATGTCTTAAGTACAGCATCGTCTGGCGTCAGGCCTTGCTCTAGAAATTGTGTAATCAAATGTGGGATTACTTCGGTGTCAGTATCAGATGTAAGTGTGCGGCCGCCAGATATAAGGTGCGCACGCAGTTCGTGAAAGTTTTCAATAATCCCGTTATGCACAACAGCCACCGCGCGGGTGCCGTGCGGATGAGCATTATTACGAGTAGGGCGGCCATGCGTAGCCCAGCGCGTATGACCTATGCCTGTATTGCCTTGAATGGGACTGTGCTCAATTCTTTGCTCAAGGCAGAGAAGCTTGCCTTCGCTGCGGCGTCGTAGAAGCGTTCCATTAGGTGCAAGAGCCGCAATTCCTGAAGAGTCATAGCCGCGATATTCTAACCGTTTTAACCCTTCCATCAAAAAAGGGATGACGTTTGTATTGGCAGAAGCTGCCATTCCGATAATTCCGCACATATTGTAACTCCCAATTTCAGTCTATCTGTTGCATTCAATTGTTTATATACGCGAAATAAGCCATCGCTTTTTGATATGGGTCAAAAAAATCTTTTTTTGCGCAATTGATAAATATCAAATCGCGATTTCATAAATCGGGTACACAACAGTCTTTGATATTAAAAATCCTATTTAGCTGTGAAGTGAATAACCAATGGTTATCGTGAAGTTGCCAATTTGCAAAATTATTGTCTGCCAAACGTTTTTAGTGGCAGTGGCGCAACGCATTAGACAAGCTAAAGGCTTTTCATAATCATGTTAGTTCTTGTACTCAAAATCATAGTCGTGGCCGTTGCTGCGCTCATTCTAATATACACAATCCGGCACTATGTTTTTACGCTAAACCGCTTGTTTGGTCATCAACGTCATCCTTACATCAACATTGATACGGCTGTGTGGCCAACAGTTACTGTTTTGGTCGCCGCGCACAACGAAGAGGCTGTCGTTGCACATTGTATGGATGCATTGCTACAGGTGAGTTATCCAAGTAATAAATTAAAAATTATGGTGGTGAATGATCGATCGACAGATCATACACAACAAATCGTTGATGAATATGCAATTGAGTATCCCGGTCGCATTACGCCTTTTCATCGCGAAGGTGGAACACCCGGTAAAGCGCCTGCGTTGAAAGACGCAACACAACTGGTTGATAGCGAAATCATTATTGTTTTTGACGCGGATTACATTCCGGGCCGTGGCCTTATTAAACAACTTGTTGCTCCATTTTTTGATCCAGAAGTAGGGCTAGTTATGGGGCGTGTTGTTCCCATCAATACGGGCCACAATTTGTTGACTAGGCTGCTGGATCTGGAACGGGCCGGCGGTTATCAAGTTGATCAGCAAGCACGTATGAATTTGGATCTTGTGCCGCAATATGGCGGCACGGTGGGTGGCGTAAGAATGGCCGCACTGGATAGTGTTGGGGGGTGGCTGGATGATACGCTGGCCGAGGATACCGATCTGACCTACCGCGCAATTCTCAAGGGCTGGAAATCGGTCTATCAGAATCGCTCAGAATGTTATGAGGAAGTTCCGGAAACGTGGCCTGTCAGAATTCGTCAAATATCTCGGTGGACAAAAGGCCACAATCAAGTAATGCAGAGATATGCCATGACATGCTTGTTCAACAAAAATATAAGCATGCATGAAAAAATTGATGCACTACTTTTACTGGTAACCTACGCAATGTCACCGGTCATCATGGTTGGCTGGGTGGGTGGGTGCCATTCTGCTATTTTACATGGGCAAGAGCGACCTAATTTCTATCCCGATTGCAGTAATGACCATAACCGCATTCAGCACTGTAGGAAATTGTGCGGCCTTTTTCGAAATTGGTTCAGCGGTATATCTCGACCGCAGTTCACATCGTATCCGGTTGCTACCAGTGAATTTTCTCAACTTTTTGGTGAGTACGGTTACCGTATCACATGCTGCTTTTTCTCAAATTTTGGGTGGAAAACAAAAAAATAAGATTTGGGAAAAAACACCAAGATTTAGAAAAAATAACTTTTCGGTAGGAAGGGGATAGCTATGTGGATGACTCTCTTTTTGCTAACTTTTATAGTGGTGTTTACCATCCCCCTTTTGCCATGTTTGGTGGAAGTGATAGCGCCAACAGATTTGGAACCACTCGTTATCGTTCAACAATATGATACCGATATTACCCATTTTGCGAATGGTTTTAAAGTATGGCTCAAAAAGCACTTTAACGAGCTATTTATTGCGCAAACAAATTATTCTGCTGAAAATATAACAGGCACTTTGCTGAACCATACAGCGTATCAAATTATTGGGCCGGGTGGGGTGCCATCGTTTAGCCGCGAGGAGATATATAATAAGTGTACACAAAATCTTATTATCTCGTCAGCTTCCATCAAACTGATGGAGGCGATGCTCCATGAAGGAGAAATTTACAGTGCAGATAAGATACAAACAGCAGGACACAGCCAATTTAGAGCCATGCTGGCTGAGGGTGACATCACACTTGGCGAGAACTGTACAGTTTTGCGTTGGATCCACAGCGATGCCTCACTGTATGTGGCGGCTGGCTGTAATTTATACGGGCGCGCCTCTGCAAAACAAATAATTACGTTGTCTGAGAATTGTCATTTCGAGCGTCTTAATGCACACAAAATATCGTTTGGAACAGCCCCTGCTATGGCCGAACAATCAAAGGCAGACCTTGTAAAACTAAAAGATCTACCGATCGTCAAAAGTAAATACAAAAGACGTTGGTTGATAGATGGTGATTTTTGCGTACCCGCCAGAAGTTCCTTTAATGGTGACATTGTATCCAGCAAAATAATACACGTGGGCATTGGTTCTCACATTATTGGAAATATTAAAAGCAATGAAGATATCTATCTTGCAGTAGGTGTCCGTGTGGATGGATCGATTGTAAGTGGCGGTAATATTTACATCGGAACGAATTGCCATGTGGGTGGGCCGGTAATTTCTGAAAACATAATCCTGATTGATAAAAATTCTGTCATTGGCGACGAGGATAGACCAACAACTATCACAGCAAGTGAAATACATGTCACAACGGGCGTGACGGCATTTGGAACTGTATGGGCTGACAAAAGTGCCACTGTCCTGCCTGTCGTAATGGCAAACGCATGAAAAAACTTATCTTATTGTTTCTGCTTGCCATATTGTATTCAAAGGATGTTTTTGCTGAAGCTTTGGACTTATCCGGATATCAGGAACCGAGTGGCGCAATAACTACACTTTATCGCGGCAATACGGTTGATCCATATTTTGCTACCAAGGCGTTATTGATTGCCAAAGAAAGTGGGATGGATACAGCTGTTCCTGCCAAGGCATGGATCAAATGGGCGATCAGCAAGCAGGATGATAATGGATTATTTCATCGTTACGCGCGCGACGTACACGGCCTATGGAAGCTCTATGCCGCCGCTGATGCCGACGATGCAGCGTTGGCGCAATGGTTGCAGATCTTGTACAGCCAGTCGCCGAATAGTGGCATGCCGAAGAAATGGTCTGTAAGTGCCAGCAAAGCTCAAGCGCAGCTTGCGGAACTATTTGATACCGAATTAGGAATTTACTACATTTCAAAATCGTTATCCGTTGGCCTACTGATGGATAATATCGAAATATATTCTGCCTTCAAAAGTGTTGCACATGAGCAAAAACGCCTTGGCATGCTTAATGAGGCCTTACTTTCCGAATATCAAGCCTCGCGTCTTAAAGACAGTATTATAAAAGTCTTTATGGAACCAAGCACCGGCATTTTTCGTATTACAACGCAAGTAAGATACGAAAATGTATTCTATCCGGATCTCGTCGCGCAGATTTATCCTTTGCTCTATCAGCTACAAGATAAAAGTGACGCGGAGCATTCCTTCCATAATTGGATCGATGTTAATGGCAAAGAATGGTTCAAGCAAATCAACAGTGATTATCCATGGGGTTTGGTAGCCATTACGGCTCTGAATATGAACGATGCTAACAGTGCGTCTTGTTGGCAAAACCGCGCGGAGCCAATGCGCTACAGCATGCATTGGAATGTACTGGAAGAGGCTGCATTACAACAGGTCAAATGGCGTTTGAGCATGCGTCAGGATAATACCATCCCCTGCACACACGGAGATTTAATATGAACAGTCAGAAAAAGATTTTACTAGCCATGGGGACCCGCCCCGAAATCATAAAAATGGCCCCCGTTTATCATGAATTAAAATAGAATAACATGCAGCCTGTGCTGCTTCATACCGGGCAGCACACGGATATGGCTACATCCCTTTACGAACTTTTTGACATAAGAGCAGACTACACCATCGATATTCAACGGCGTGCTACAGATACTTTGAATGATAATGAGCCTGTGAATAATTCATGCAGCTTATCGTTACTCAGTAGCCAATTGTTGGAAAAGGTTTCAAATATTATGTCAAATATTGATGCATCAGTTGTACTTGTACATGGCGACACAAGCAGTGCTTTGATATCGGCGATGGCTGCTTTTTACCAAAAAATACCGGTTGCGCATGTCGAGGCGGGCTTGCGCTCACACAATGAATACAATCCGTTTCCTGAAGAAATGAACCGTGTTCTGATTGCCAGACTGGCACGTTGGCATTTTTTGCCAACGCAGACTACCAGAAAGAATTTACTTGATGAGGGTGTTGCAGATTCAAAGATCCACGTGGTTGGCAATACAATTGTTGAAGCTGCCGAGCTTGGTGCGAGAAAGCTAAACGGAAACATTGGTAAATATTCCGGTCATAATAGCGGCTTGATTGAGGAGATCACACCGCGTCTGCCTAAGATGAAAATGATTATGGTAACGGTACATCGCCGTGAGAACCAGGAAACCAATATTGCTTTTATTGCACAAGCTATTTTGGAACTTATGAAAAAACATTCGGATTTACTGGTTGTTTGGCCCATTCACCCGAACCCTGTTGTTCAGAATGCCGTGCACGGTGCGTTGCAAAATTTACCGGAGTCTATTCTAAATCGTCTTTATCTTACAGAGCCCTTGGATTATCCGGTATTGCTGTGGATGCTTAAAAATTCATGGGTTGTACTGACAGATTCCGGCGGTATACAAGAAGAAGCGGTTGCATTACATACGCCCGTTCTCGTTTTGCGTGATACCACTGAACGTCCTGAAATTATTGAGGCCGGAGCAGGTAAGTTAATTGGCACAGACAAACAAAACATCATCACGCAGGTTGATAAGCTGATATACGATACAGTCTTGTACCAGACGATGTGCAAGGTAAATAATCCCTATGGGAATGGTACGACAGCCACAAAAATCTGTAAAATCTTGTATAATGATCAATCTCAAGAAGAATTTTTGCAGCGAACTGTATCTTTCAAGCAGGCTTTCATGGCAAGGAAATCCCACTCTCTTGTGTTGCAACAACTGATTTTAGAAAAGACAAAACAATTTCACAAAAAACATGCTGTTAATTAGTTAGCGAGATAATGATCAAGTATGCTGGTGGGAATGTGCAGGCGACTCCAATCGGAGCCCACAATTTGGCATACTTGCCACTCACGCAGGTTGCCCAGATAATCAACGGGTCAAACCCGTTCAAGGTTGGGCTGAAGGAGCTGCTGGCGAATTGCCCAGTTGCTTGGCAGAGAGCGTCTGCTTAACGGCATCCAACATTTCGACGACAAATAAAAAATCATCGCTGCTCTGAGTATGGGTTTGTCTCTCCATATTGATCCAAACCCGACCTCGAAAAACGCAAACAGAGAAAAGCGCAGTGCTAAGTGAGAATGTCTCTACCATATATACTCTCCAGCATGGAGGGTGAGCGGTACGTGGGCTACAAGGGTTTGATATGTCGGGCTTCTCTGGTGGGCTGGCGCAACAGTACCGCAGAGCACGGACTAAATGGTTGTGCTGGCAGTCCCAGCAAACCATTCTCTGAATATTCCCTGTTAAACAGGGAAATAACAGGGAATTTTTACGTTTTGAGACTGGTTGCTTGGCGGGCAGTCTCAAAAGAACCATTATTTACTGCGTGTTGCGGTGCGCTAAACATAAACCCCATAAAAAATAACAGGGAATTTTTTAAGCGTATCAGGCAAAATTACAGTGCTATCAGGAGGGATCTGCGGCTATCGAGTAGGTGTACTTAGGATCAAAGGTATCGCTAAGTAGTTTTTTGAAATGCGATAGATGGTTGTCCGTACTATTAATGGCGTTTGGTCATATTGTTCTAATCCTCGGCCCATCGTTAGCTTTTGGCCCATAATAATACTCGGGTGCGGGTGCTAGCTGCTTAAAAAATTCTGCAAACTCTGGTTTTCCGCTCGCTGCTTGTGCAGAGTGAGTCGCAAGGCCACGTAACGTACTAATAGCTTCAGGACTTGCGTTATCTAAGCCAAGCTCCTTGGATTGTTCTTCACTCTGGTCGGTGTCAATGCGCATATAACGACCTTCAAGCATATGCCCCATCATGTAATGAACAAGTTGCTGCTGTGAAGTCATGGTTGCACGTAGTAAACGAAAATTTTGCATCCATCCTACCACTCCCAAATTCTTACCTGCAGAATGGCCGAGAGAAAAAGACTTATTAGTGGTGCCCACACTAAGAACATGTATTTGTTCCTCAGGGATATTAAAGAAAAACCGCGCTTCATGAACCCCCATCATATCTGGGGCATTCCCGTATAAGCCGCCATCGGCATATAAATTATTATCTATTTCAGCTAATGGAAAAATAGTTGGCGCAGCAGAAGTGGCCATCGCAATATCCACAGGATTTTTTAGCCAGTCTGTTTTTAGTCTTTCATTGTGCGGTGTTTTAAATACTTGGGGCGCACCCTTAGTCAAATTGAGTGTTGGTACCAATACAGGGTGCAAAGCTTCACCTAACCTCTTGTTATCACAAAGTATTTCTGTAACTGCCTTTCTTAAAGGAACAGCGCAATATGCGGGTGAAAAAACTCTTTGAAGTAACGAACGGTTGGGTGGGAAGATTTTTTCTCCATGCCTGATAAAACTTTCGGCCATGTCAGCAGCAGGTTTTTCAAAAGCAACCCCAAGCGCCAAAATTCCACCGATCGAGGTACCGCAGATAAGGTCAAAATATTTTCCTATAGGTTCGCCAATCTGCTTTTCAATTTCCTGTAACACGCATGCGGTGTACAGGCCCATATAACCGCCGCCACTTAAGGAAAGGATTTGAAAACGCGACATTGTAAATTCCTTTAATACACAATCGATTCCCCATTATATATTGGGCTTATTGTTTTTTCTTGCAAATTCTGATAATGTATCTTTTGCGTGCATTTGGCTTATAGTGAGTGCCCGTTAGGCGACAAACGATCCTCTATAGCTGCCCATGCGGGGGCTACTACACGACCTTTATGCCACCTAAACCCTTAATTAAAAGAGGT
>JAIELR010000190.1 GCA_019752835.1 Gammaproteobacteria bacterium
CATTTTGATTTATTTCCTTCATAAGGTTAAATTCGCTGTTATCTAGAATGGTCGCTAGCTTTAATTCCCCCTCTTTTTTGGCCTCAGTGACAATCTTTTGGGCGGCTTGCTTGGCTTTATTAGCTGCAAAAAAAGTGCTGCTGGATACGCATATTCCAATGGCGCAGCCAACAAGTGCTCCAGCGATGAGCCAAAAGGGTAGGCCAACAACTCCGGTAGACACGCCAATGATGAAGCCTGCAACCAGTCCTTCAAAGATGCCAACACAAACGGGTGATGTAGCGGCTATTGCAACGGCGGTATAAAAAATTCCTTGTTGTATATGGGCAAGGGCAGTATGCTTATTGTGTTCTATCTTTGCATTGGCTTCTCGAGATCTATTGTTAATCTCTACTATGGCGTCATTTAGGTCGTTTTTACAGTCATCATACAATACCGCTCGTTTTTGAGTAAATACTAATTTTTGTGCGTCATAACTTGTAGTCAGAGTTGCGATATTGTGCTCAATCTCAGCTGTTTCCTCTATGTTGAGAGAAACGCCGACCACCTCCTCTCTAACCCCTACTCCTACTGTGAGAGAGCAGCTTTCTATTACATTCTCCAGCTCCTCTATTCCTCTCTCATTCAATTGATGTGGGGCTTCATTGTGTTGCATTTCTTGCACTGCAGTTTCCATGGGTCCTGGAAACAAAGAGTTTCCTACTGGCGCGGAAAGCTTTGTGTTGAGAGCATTCAGTACTAAAACAAAACTCTCATCTTCGGTACCTTCTTCGACATCAAGAATCGCGATAGGTTCTTTAAAAGATTCATGGGGTTTGTTATTAATTGCAAGAAAGAGATCTGAATATTGTTTTTTTTCTTTGATACTGAGTGCAAAATCAGGGGCATCGAGAACTTGTCTGCGGGCTTCTTTAAGACGGCCTTTGTATATGCTAAAAGCGTACTGTATTTGCCGCTTGTTTACATCCTGCTGTTCAGGAGCAGAACGAGCATTGAGGATATCGGCTATACGAGTGCGTAATTGTGCGTGTTTTTTGGGGAGGGCTAAGACCTCAAGATCGATAAGCTCATTATTCATCTCGTTCGTAAGATGCTGCATATTAGCTAGTGTAAGCTCGTTATTTTCAATTTTTTGTTTTATTTCACTTATGAATTCAAAAAAATTCATCTGCTGTCTATTGGCAATAATATTTTTTAATTTTTCATAATTTTCGGTTGACAAATAGCTCCTCAGTATTGGTCTTGATTTTCGCACAAAACTATCGATCTCTTGCCTTAACTGCTCAATTGCTTTTTCCTTGGCGAGAGTTGCATCTTTAATCTTATTTTCAAGCCTAACTATTGCGGCACTTTTGAGTGCAAAAGCGTCTTTGCTGTCAGTCTCAGCAGGTGGCTGAAATTCATCAAGCTGTGCTTGAGCAAGCTTAATAGCCTTTGTTAAGTCCTTTTTTGCTGTTTGTGTTTGCTTATGGCTAATAGCACTGTTTTTAATGTGCTTTATTTTACTTTTCAGCTCTAGAATTTCTTCTTCAAGTGTATGTATTGCTTTATTGATACTTCGATAATCAAACACAGCATCGTTGTCATACGCATATATCACTGCAACTTTTTTTTCTATTTCTCTTTTTTGCAGAATCAAACTTTCTTTGGCGATGTTTAATGCTTGAATACTGGTTTGAATAGTATCTTCAAGGTTGGGGATCAACGTAATGAGCTGGTCTTCATCCTGATTGGGATTATTTACCGCCACTTCAAACGCTGCCCACTCATCAGAAAGCGTTTTTTTGAGGTTGACCAACCCCGTTCGCATTTTTTTCTTATCGAACACCACGTCCTGTAATTTACGCTTATACATATTTATGAGCTCATTGCACATTTTTATGGGAGCATAACCTTCTTCTGTCTTTGTTTCTTCAAGCGCAATGATTTCTTTCTCGATCTTATGGCGTTTTTGATCCAGTTTTATGATAAGCGTTTCTTGTTTTTTAACTATCTCATCGAGTTAAGCCGCAGCGGCCATTTTTTGCTGTTTTTGTTGTTGTTTGATCGCTGGCAATAGTGTTTTTTGTTGCAACTCATATTCTTGCCACTCATCTCCAAAAAATTTTTGTTTCTCTTCTACCTGTGATATTAACGTGTTAAGTTTCTTGGTTTTTTCGACTATGACTTGCTTATTTAATTTTAAAGCGTTAAGAAACTCCGTGATTTTGATTTTGCGATCTGAGTCAGTATCTTGTTCTTGAAAACTCAACGAAAATTCATTTTTTTTCTTTTCCAGTTGTTCTATCTTGACATAAAAAGCATTTATAGACGTTTCTGACTTCGCATCATCAACATTTTTGATGCCAAACTCTACAAGCAAATAATCCGCCTTTTCAAACGCTAACAACTCTGCCTTTTCGGTGTCGAATGCTTGATTTAACAAGTCTTTCATTGATTGCTCAAGCTCATTGAGTTTATTAGTTTCGGTCTCAAATTGCGGTGCTTGCGGGAAGCCGACCTCAGGTAACAAAGCAGCATTTAGTGAGTTAAGCGATAAGTGAATATCGTTGTATATGTGTGCCCATCCATCTGGCATAGGTGGCAGTGTTGGTACTGATGAGCTTTTTAAACGTGATTTTTGTTTTGTTTTCGAAGAAACATGCTCTATGTCAATATGGAGATCATCATCTTCTTCGAAATCATTGTTTGTTGGCTGCATTGAATTGCGTCGTTTTTCGGTACCTGCTATTTTTTGGAGAATACTTTTCGTTGGCTCCATTGAGCCACGTCGTTGTCCGTCACCTAACACTTTATTAAGATTGTTTTCTGATTTCGTATTTTTTATTGCAGCCAATTTCGTGGCATTCGTGGCATCAGATATCACTTCCTCAAATTTTTCAAAAACTATTTTTAGTTTTTCAATGGTGACGAGATCATACGATGCCGGAGCGTTGCTACTGGTGGGCGTTTTGGGGGTAAGGCGACTCACACGATTAGAATTCATTCTCATGCTAGGCTTCTCTAAATGAGCCTTTATGTACAGCCCCTTCAGAAAAGCACCCCACTCTGCTACAGACCATAGTCCAAAGATCTCTGGGGTTAAGATGGCTGGATGTTCAACAATGAGAGCCTGTACTAAATCGAGGAAACGGGCTTGATTCAGTATGCCATAATCGGAAACAGAACGCCTATTTGCATTATGGACCTTAACAATATGCTGAATTATTGGGGTGTAATTAGCCTCTTTCGTTTTTAGCGCTTTAGAGGGGCTAAACGGAGAGTAACTACCTATTTTTTCTATTAAAGAAGCGTTAGCTGGCTTACAGTGCCCTGTTATAAAACTCACTACTGTTTTTTTATGGGTATCAAATTCCCCTGCAGATTTTGAATAAAGTGAACTTAAATGAAGCTTCTGCTCAAGTTCTGTTTTTGCCATGGGGATGATTATTCCGTGAAGCTTTAAGAGTGGTTAATAATAAACCATTAAGAAAATAAATGCAATCACTTATATTATAGGAACGCTGGCAGCGTCATCCCGTGCAATAACTTAGCTGGAAAGGCGTTTTCTTGATTCTCAGACGTGATTTCAAGCGTAAAGGCATCTCCATCATTTTGATTGGTGTATTGCCATTTTGAGGGGTCCGCTTGCTGGCTTAAGGTATCTAACCATTGAAAGAAAGACCATGGTCCGCTTAGGCTTACATTCACTTGCTTAGCGTCTTTTTGGGTTAATACCATGGCAACATAATGCAAATTATTTTTGGCGGAAAAAATAAAGCGTGTGCCTAGCATAAAACTGTCGCTATATTCTGCGGATTGGTTATCAATACTCAAATCTATTTGCTTGATATTGGCCGACAACTGTACGGGCTTTATGATGAACGCAAGGTTTACTTGCTGGCTTGAATCAGGGAAGAAGGCTCGTGTAACATTCTGTGCCTCTTGAATTTGGGACAGGATCTGTGTCGTCAACGGCAAGGAGGCGCCATTAAAGGATTTTAAGATCCAGCCTGATGGACGCGTATCGACAAAAGGCAATAAATAAAACGCAATAAACGTGTTCAGGGTTCCATTGGGTGCAAAGAAATGGCTAAAATCGGAAAGGGAGAGATTTTGCTTGGTATTTTGAGTAAAGGGATAAAACGGTGCAATACTCTTAGAAAACTCGACATAAACGGTTTGTTGCCATGCCTGATCCACGGCTTTTTGAGCATCGTTTAAAATAAGTTGTAAACTGAATTGGTTTATTTGATTGAGCCAATTATTATAGGGATAAGGTAATTGTGCAATTTGTTTGTTTAATGCATCAAATACATCAACCTGACCCGTAGGTAATAAACTATGAGCTCGAGCGAGTGCAAATGCGGCATTAGCAGGATCTTGATCGCGTTTAATCTCTTGCAAATAGTTGATCAATTGGATGAAATTATCATGATTAGCCGCTAACACCTGATTCGTTGATTGGTTAAACCCAGCAAATTCGAGGCTTATGGGTGTGGGCGCTTGATGATAATTAACATTAGTGTTCAAGACAATTTCATAAATCAGCTGCAATAATGGTGAATTGGGCCGTGTAAATGCTGAGAGCGTGTCGATAGCTTGATCATAGCTCGTAAACGCATTCAATTGAAGATTGGCCAATAAAGCCTGCCAAGTGGCAATATAGCTAGCAATATAAAATTGCCGTACGTCCTCAATATCTTGAGCGGTAATAGGTAAGGCCGACGGAACCACTCGCAACACCCAATCACCATTGATTAAGCTATTAGCAATTTGAGGGGCAAGCGTGTCATAAACAGATGCAAAGCGGTTGGCGGTGAATACCGCAGGCACTGTCATGCTTGTTTGTGGGCTCTTGAACACAGGTCCGGAGGTGCCTTGAGGTAGGGATAAAGTCAAATTATCCTGACTAGGATAACTGGCTGATAATAATGCCCCGGCGAGTGCATTTTTGGGCAAAGCCGCCAAGACAAAACGAGCCTGTTTAATCAAATCCTCATTAAGTGCCATGTTAGGCGGCGTAACCAAAGCTTTCATAATGAAAAAATGTAATTGCGAACGTTGAGAAACATCTAATGCGGATGACCAAGTGGTATCCAGCGCAGTAAGCAAGGTGTTTAAGTCAAAGTGATGTGGGCTTCCCAGCATTAGGTAGGCCCGCAAATCCAAATACAACGTACTGGCATTAATATTGTTGCCCTTGCTGAGTTGTTGCTTCAATGCGGCTTGTAGTTGCTTTGCAATCGTCAATTGTACCGTTTGTTGAAATACTTGACTGGCATGGCTATACACCGCAGCATCGTGGGGTAAAAAAGCACGCATAAACCAGGCTACCTGAGCCTGCTGTGCGTTGTGACTTGCCGCCGATAATTTGGTCAATTGAGAAATCAATTGATGCGGATTAAGCGGCTCATCGTTGCTGAGCAACACCTGATATTGCGCCATGGCTTGTTCTATTGCATTTAAATCGGCAATATTGTTTGAAAACCCTTTAACCCAATAAGCAAGCAAGGTTATCGCCAAAATGAGGCTGACGATTCCAGCACTCCATTGCAAATATTGGCCTATTTTTGTTTTGTGTTGCGCTTTATGCGTCAACACAAGCGCCCTATCATTGACTAATTGTCCGAAAATACCGCGCGTAAAATAAGGTCTATGCGACGGTATCTCTGCCTCAGGCGCGTATGTTTGCACAGAAAAAGCTTGTGATAAAGGCTGAGCGAGCCTATCCAATGAACCGCTGAGCTGTGCATGCGCAGCACATAGATAAATGCCCCGTAATTGGGGTAATTGGTTGGAACTGGTGAGGTCCGCAATATTTTGCAAAAAAGCGGCTAAGGGTTTTTTAACACTTTCCATTTGTAATGGAAAATCTTTGATAACAGCTCGTTTATCGAGATTACGCTCATGATGCAGACGACCTATCAATTGTTGATTAAGGCGCATTAATAATTGATCAAATTCAAGATCAAACGCATCGGCCATCACTTGTGCCGATTGCGTTTGCGTTTGTGCAAAAGTAATACCCCAGAGCTGTAACGCTTCTTCCTTGGTTAAATCGTCAAAAAATTCGTTAAATCCGGCAAGCTTATCGAGCTTGGTCACCACAAAATAAACGGGAAATGCATGACGTGTACTGCTGGTTAACTCCTTTATGCGGCCACGAATGCTGTGAAAATAGGCTTGGCGTTCATTTTTATGGGTAGAGCACAGTTTTTCAATATCGATGCAAAAAACCAGGCCTTGAAAAGGATGACTGCGACGCCCAGCGCGCAATAGCGATATAAAATCAAACCAAAGCTTGCGCTCCCGTCGTGTTTTGCGTGTTTGGAGCGTATAGATATTATTCACATCGAGAAAAATAGCGTCTCGTGTTGCCCACCATTCACAGTGAGTCGCTCGTTGTTTTTCTAAGTGATTTTTTTTGCTTAACACGTAATCTATGCGGGCATTTGCTAGCATAGATGTTTTCCCTGACTCTGGTAATCCCAAGATTAAAAACCAGGGCAAGCTAAATAATTTAGTGCGGGTATCTTGTGAGGAGATGGCGGTTTCTTTTAAAAAGTGAACCGCGCCATCGAAACGTTGATGGAGCTTATTGATTAAGTCATCGAGTTTTTCCGTTTGTTGTTTTTTCATATTAGGATGCAGTACCCAGCGTCATGGCTGATAAAAGTTGATAAACGGGTTGTATTTCAATGTGCAGCATCATTACAAAACTCAGGTAAATGACCGCGAGGATGCTGCCAGTTCCAATTAATAAGCGTTTTAAGGGAAACTCAAAGGTCTTTTTAGTCAAAGGCGTCACACTGTTTGATTTAACCAAGGTGAGCGCACCTCTTAAATCACCGCGTTCGCTGCGTATTAGCCTGTAAAGTTCATCCAATAACAAGTCGAGGGATTGATGGCCATTATCAATAAAGCGGTATTTTCCCTCAAACCCTAAGCTCAGACAAAGATAAAAAAATTCGATTAAATCGATGGAGTGCTTTATTTTGCTACGTAGTCTATCTAACAATGCAAAAACACGCTCACCCGTTGTTTCGTCTTCCTCAAACGCATTAACCAAGGAGAGTCGATGCCAATCACCGGCACGGCCCCACTGCGTTTGAACGATGCATTCATCGAGCGTGGCGCAAATAACATAGCGTGCCATCACAATTTGCTCAGCATTATAGTGCCGACCCACAGCAGCACACTCAAAGGCTTTAATTTCGTGGATGAGATCGGCGCGAAGCTGGCTGATATCGGCATAGTCTTCGGTATGACGTAATTTGGCAATGAGAGAAAAGAGTGCAGACGCACAAGCAACCAGCGGATTAACGCCAGAGCGGGCAATAAAGGTCTTCGATGGGCAATACGTTTGAATCGCCACCGCTGATTTTGCAACAGAAGGTAATGCAGCTAAAGCTACCGCTGTATTCTCCTCCTGGTCGCTTATTGTCAGCATGGGCTCTGTTTGCATGGGATCTTTCCACTCTTCTTGTGACGTATGTCAATGTAACATTTGCGTAGAGAGGAGGCAAGATGTGGGGAGGATATCGGATGTATCGTAGCCCGGATGAAGCGCAGCGTAATCCGGGGTGATGCTTGCTTAAACAGCATTTTATCAACCCCTCCAGACGGTTTAAATTAACGTTATATTAACACATTGTCATGCCAAAAAATAACGTAAGTGGGTTTTGGGTATCATGCCTAATGATTTGAGCCTTAAAATAGCTAAATCTTCTATCAATAACTCCCGCTCTGTTTATTGTAACTACATTCACTATCCAACTTATCGAGTACTTACGCTCGAATTATTATGCCTTGTTTCTGAAGAAAGTAGCTCTCGCTGAGGATGAGCTTCTGCTTGTACCACAATTTTCTGCATTTCTTTCTGGAAGAAAGCCATTTTAGCGTGAGTACTTGAAACAAGTCTTTTAGTTTGGCTCCCCATGGAGCTAAAGGCGCCCATGTGCCAATTTGCATCGTACGTAATGGGGCTTAATAAGCCTCGAATAATAATGGATGCTGTACCAAGGCCAGTAAATAACAAAACGATGTCTTTGACAATGCCGACAGCTTGACGAATAGGCAAGCTAAAGGCATTAACCTCGTGGTCCAGAGCATAATGCTTTATTTTTTGACGGAAACGGGTTTGTCTTTGCTCAAAATTCGCTAACATGTTCCCTAAACCGGAAGTGTTTGATGGAAGCGATTCTTCCAAGGGTTGTATTAAATTCAGAGCCATTTCGCCCAAGGTATATTGCGTATACTGAACGCCTAACAACGCACTTTGCAAGGCTGAGCGTTTTTTTCCATATTGCTGGCGGTCATAAGGTTTATCTAATGTGACTCGCTTATCAAGGCATTTGAGCGCATCTTTAAGCACTTTTTCCTGTTTAGCGGCCTTGGCCTGTAACTGGGCTAGCTGGTTAAATGTTTTACGTGCTTGCGGCGTAATTAGCTGCTCTTCCTGTTGCGATAGCAGAGCGTGCTGCTTGGTTAATAATACAGCAAGGTTGGATGAGAGAAGGGATGAATGGTCTCCCCCCCATGCGGCCACGACAGGTTGAGCAAGATAATCGACTAAGCCGCGCTCGAGGAACGCCTTAATTAAGGCGCGATGATGCCCATAGTTTACCCTTTCGGCAAATAAGTGACCAGGACAAAATGCTATGTTTACCCATTCGCCTTGTTTGAGGTTATCCAATGCCAAAACCATCCTCTCTACAGGAAGATACGGAGCAAGTATCGCAAAATCACGAGGCTCTCGCAGGTAATAGGCTAAATACTTCCTCTGGTGAATGATAGCACGAACAATCATTGCCCTAATAGGGGCAGGCAGTTTTTTGGACTGGCCTTCATACACACGGTATTCTTGATAATCGAGCCAATCCAATAAGACCCGCGAGCCTCTACGCGCAAAATGTGCGATGACAAGACGCTGAACGCGCTCATCGGCGCATTGACAGAGCAGATCAAATGCAAGCGGTTTATTTAAACCACACCAAGCCCGCCAATAATCCTTAAATTTCTTCGTTCCTGGCTTAGGTATATTCTCATCAAAACAATGCCATAAAATCAAATCAATGCATTTTTTATCCCGTGTTTGGGCTATTATCGCGACAATATCTGCTTGAGATAAAGAGCGACGCACATCAGAAGCCCATAAAATCTGTGCTTTCAGCTGCGAGGAGTAGTGTGGGGATAGAAAGCAGGCTCTGGGATTGTCCTCAAGGCTAGAGTAGCGAAAAAAGTGTTTCAAAATAAAACAGATGATGTTAGGTTGGTGATGAGCCTGGTTCAATAAAGCAAATAATTGCTCATAACGGGTGATACTTCGCAGTGCTCTATAGCCATCCGGCTTATTCAGCTTGGCACAAAACGCTTCAGGGTTATTTCTCAACGCTTTACATAACGCTTCAAAGGTAGGCGGTGGCGTGGGAGTTTCTGCAAAGGAGGAAGAGGAGGGCTGAAACAAGGCTAATTTACCCCGATGTAACGCAGCGCATTGCATACTGATTTTATCGGTAAAACGGCATTCCGTGCTTTCAAAGTCAGTCTGCCAAGGTTTATTGCTCCCGTCATTTTTTGCGACGTTAGACAACAACTCTTTGACATTTGCTAGAAATAGCCACATCTCTTTTTCCAGCGTCGAGGGTTGTCTATCATCATGAAAATAAAGCGCAATCGCACGAAAGCGTTTTTGTATGATTTTAAGCGAGATAGTTTCTTCATCAAACCCGAGCATATAATAAGGATTGAAGCGCTTATTGGATTGAAACTCGTCATACCGCTTTTTAATGATGTTAACAATCGATACTGTTTGAGGATTATTTTTCATGATCTCATCTACCTTACAAAATAAGTTTTTAACTAAGCTTTTTGCGAAATAACATCTGCTTTTTGTATTTTATTCGATTTTTATAATACGGAGGTCGCACTCACTTTTACCGCCTCACCGCGTTCGCCTGCAGCATTTTGGGTAGGTGCTGGGTAGGTGCTATCGTCACAGTCGAAATAACACATCATCTGCAAAATTTTCGAAATTGGGGTTTTGCGCTTAGAACCCCCTATTAATATCGAGCCAATCTCTCGCCTTTCTTAAAAAAGACAATTTCGACGCCAATCTTGCGAAAGGTGAGTGATATCCCTTAATTTTTGCCATTTTTTTCTCTAAGGTTTCAATTAATAGTTATTAATTCAATTATCTAACAAAAATATTAAGTTCATATTAAATATGTTAATTATTAAATTAACAATTTTTATTTTAATGAATTTTTCGCTTTTTAATATAAGTGCTGAGAGCAATGTGGCTCGTATAACCCAGTACCTTGGCTATTTTTCGAATAGATAACCCATATCCTAATAGCTCTTTGATTTTATCCACATCTTTATCAAACTTACTTTTCTGGAGTGTGCCTTTAGGCTTGCCCAACGTGATGCCTTGCGCTTTTTTAGCCGCGAGGGCCTCTTTCGTGTGCAAGCTTATCATATCCCGCTCCAATTCAGCAAAGAGCGAAAATAACGTAATAATGATTTTCGAAATTCATGTCCTGCTGGTGAATATCCAGATTTTGTTTGATTATCCTAAATTCCCAAGGTTGTGGGCATTATGATTTTTGGGGCTTTAGCTATGTCTTTCACTTTTGTTAAACGTCAACTATCTTTGCCGCTCAATATTCAAGATAGTTATTCAATTTAACAGCGAAATCCCACGCCGTTGCATTCTAAATAACACATCGTCCGCTACGGTCTTGATAGTGGTCTTACGGGTAAAAAATAAATAATTTTTTCCTTGAAGCGTTATTTTTTCGTCTGAAACAGCCACGGCATAGGGCAACAAAATAGTTTCAATGCATAAAAAAACCCAGGGCCCCTCATGAAGATGTTTTAGAGATGAATGCCTTGCTCGGCGTGAATAGGCATTTTTTCGACAGCTCGGGGCATTTTGTAGACAACCATTATGTGTTCAATCCCCCTCACCCGTCATTTTCAGACGTGTGTTTGACCAAAGGAAGTATAATTATACTTCCTTTGTCAGCTGATCAACATCTTCGATGGCTAATTCTGTCAGAACGGCAATTTCCTCAATCGATAAGCCTTTGCTTAATAACTTGCGTGCCATCACCTGTTTCGCCATCAAAATCCCTTCAGCTTTACCTTCCGCTAAGCCCTCCGCCTTACCATCTGCAAATTTATCATTCAACATGGCCTTTTCCGTGCTCACGTAATGCCAATACTGGTCATAGTTAGCCAATTCGTCTGCATTGTAAGCCGACATTTCACTTAACTCAACGGCTTGCTTAATCTCAGGGACGTCGAGCCACTCTTGCGGGACTTCTTTGGTCTTCTTATCGAGTTCGGACATGAACCGTAACCACAACACTTGCAATTTGCGATGACTCACCGAGGTGACTTTAAACTTTGGCAACTCGATAAACACTAACTGCAAATCTTTAATGTCTCGCTGCGCATTTTGGACATTGACCAGTTTGTAATGGTGATACCATGCGTCAGAGGCTTGATCAAACGTACTGCCCAACAAACCTAACCCATACACCGGTTTGAGGAGATCATAGGCTTCCCCTTGTTCGAGCTGACGGACATACGCCGTACTGGCTCCAAACAATAGGCGCTGCATGAAACTTTTCGTCCACTGAATTTGCATCTCCACGATGAAAATTCGGCCTAGCTTATCCGTGCATTTCACATCCACCAAGGTAGATTTAAAGCCTGGGATGTGAGGCACTTGCTCCCCTGGCAAGTACGTCAATGACTCAATCAATCCATCCTCAGGTAACGGCAATACAGCGTTTAAAAAACTTTTTAAGAGTTTCGGGTGTTGACCAAAGATTTTTTTGAACACCACATCCGATTTTGGATCAAGATAACGTGACATGAAGGGGCTCCAGGGGCGATTGACAGGATAAACACAGTATACCTCAGAGTATCGCCCAAGGCGAGAGAATATCACGGCTGTCATTAAAAAATTCTTGTCTGATTACATTTTTGATGAGGCAATACGATCGGCAAAGATAATTGACGTTTAACAGTTATAGTATTAGAAAGATGGTTGTGCACGCCGCCCCTCTCCTCTCGGGGGAGAGGGGCTTTACCCCGGATTACGATGCATTCAAGCTACAACTTGAAAGCCCCAGAGCTAATGCTCAAATCATGCTCCAAGACATCTTGAGGTTGAAGGTTTGGTGCGCTGGCTCCCCCAGCTGAATGAACCTTATGACAAAACTGCGTACCATACACATTCTCAGGATGGCTATGCAGATTGACCTCTGACCTGCTGGCACATGACCGTTGAACCTTTTTGTTCACGGGAACAGGTGCTAGCCTTTCTGGCTTTGCCGCTAAGCTCTTCACTTCCCAAAGCTTGGGTCGTAAGTCTGGCCCCAGCCAATTGTTATGAGCTTCTGGTCTAATATCAAGACGTTTTATGGCAGCGTTTTTTTCCGTAGTTGCCAAGCTCACTTTGATACTGGCTATATTGCTGATCATCTTCGCAATAGGCGCGCCTTGCGGATATCGCGCCCAATATGAATAAACAGCATCTGCTTTATCAAGGAACTGTTGACACAGAGATGCTTGAAACTCTTCTCCCAAAGTCATTGGTTCAGTTGATCTTGCAAGATTGACTAAGAACATTCTCAACGTTTTCTTTGTATTATCGTCAAAAATAGCGTCCGGCTCGAATGCCATAATCTTACCTTTATGGTGCATTTTAATACACGGCAGCCCTTTATCTAAATAGAAGTAAAGCGTATCATGCGCCATATCTGCCTCTCTAGGCAACCGCACGAGAGCGACGGCCTTAATGTTGCTCGCTAATCTTCGCTTCGCGGCTTCATCATAAGCATCCAACTTATCAAGCACTTTCTCCGTATTGTCATACAAGGTACATGCGCGCTTCAAATTCGCGGTTAACTCAAGCTCGTAGCTTTCTGTCTTGGCCCACAAGGTCGTAACATTCGATACGAACGTTTGGATTGCTGTCTCCCAATTTGGGTGCTTAACAATTGTCTTTTTATGCTGCGCTTGAGCTTTGAGGGCGAACTCAATTGCAGTAAATAACAATTTGTATTCATTATCTAATAGAATCACGTCAGCCCCTGACAATAAACCCTTCGCTATAGCTTCTTGAAAGTAGATTTTAAGCTCTTGATATTGTTTATTTACAAAATCTGGGGTTCCTGGAGTGATGCGGTGCATTTCTCCTGTCATAGGCAGCATTTGTTTTGCCATATGAATTAGCTGTGATGACATCTGGAATGACAATGCACGTGGTGGAGAAACAGTCTGATGAAGCCGATTGAGTTCATTTAAAATTGACTCAATTTTAGCAATCGCCTCAAAACGTTTTTCGATAACACGGGCATGAAAATGTCGTTGCATTTGGGCAACTTCAAATTCAAGCCGCGCTTTATTTTTTCCATTTTCAAGGCTATCAAAAGGAGAAAAATAATTAATGCCGGTCATATTGTTCTCTGCATCAAATATAGGCTC
>JAIELR010000015.1 GCA_019752835.1 Gammaproteobacteria bacterium
ACCTCTCAGAGTCTAGGATGTCAGAGAAAACGAAGGAGCGTATGCAAAGCTATGCTGCATCCTTAGAGAAGCAGCCAGCGGTATTGCAGTACGTCAAACAACATCATCCCGATGTCGGTAAACGTATCGAGCAATTTGCGAAAGCGCATCACGCGAAGGTTAAAGAACAAGATAGGGGCATCGATTTATAGTATAGGTTTACGGTATGGTCTTTCATTAAAAAAATAAGGCAGACTTTATTATGACGATGAGTTCCCCAAGAGAAGAAGCATTAGCTTTAATTGAAGCCGTGGCGGACGATATCCCTAAGGATTTAAGCTTTGATGCCACCATGGATTTAGTGTTTATGAAGTACTTTACGCTTTATGAAGCCTGGTCAAAAGAGCGTCAAGAAGGACTTTCACAAAATGCAGAGTTAAAAAGCTTAGTTAAAACGTTTGATACGGAAGTTAAAGCGTTTGCGTCTTTTGAAAAAAGTACGCGCCAAGCTTTACTTGACGTTATCGCGCGTGCGGTTAATCAATCGATGAAAGAGACTTCTGGCAGCGTCATTAAAGAGTGTACCGATGGTGCTAAGGTGTTAACGGAAGGTTTACGCCAAGATGTAGCTTATGCAAAGCGAGAGCTTGAGGATTACAAAAGCTATTTGTCATGGCAGCATCTTAAGACTATCGGTATCACCATAGGTACTTTAGTGCTGGTTAGTGTGATTGCATTAAAGTTTTTGATGCCCTCGCCGTTGACGGATGATCAAGTTAACGCTATCGCATTGGCTCAAAAATATGTGCCTATATGGAATCATTTATCAAGCAGTGAACAGGAGAGCATTAACAAGATTATAAACAATCACAATAATGAATAGCGTGAATGATAATGACAAGGATTCTTAAAAGTGGCGGGCTATAAACCTATAGCCCGCATACGTGATATATACCATAACCGTTTATATTGAAATAACACGTGCGTAACAGCGTAAAAAAACAATGCTAAAACGTACACGTATGACAACAAAGAGAGGTCATCATGACAACAAATAACTGGATTAGTAACATAAAGACAATTGGACACAGATTAAAAGCAGATTACGTAGAGCGCCCTATTTTTTATTTTGTGGCATGCCTTATTATATGGTTTTCATACTGGTCGTCTGGCATGTTGGGTGCAGCCATGATGGACATGCCATTTCAAACATTCGATTATAATATGTTTGATTTATCATCCATGGGTTATCATCAAGCGACGTTTCTATCAGGCTTTATTGTGGTAAGTGTCGTTTTGGCATGTTGTGCCTTTGTTAGGGGCGCTATGCTGGGTGCTATTGGTAAAAATTATCTCAAAGTTGTGTTGTTAACGATGCTTTGGGCAAGCGCAAGCTTATATTCCTATAAGTATTTCTATCACGATAATATTTCAGTCATGCCGTGGCATTGGTACTCTATCGCATTATTAAATACACCACAAACAAGTAACCCTAAGATATTGCAATTAATTTCTGGTGGTCTTGGGTTTTTTATGATTGGTTTATCTGTTTATCTTATCAGTCAATCCGTTAAATCAAAGCTTGGGCACACGCATTTTGCTAACGTGTGGGATGTTCATAAGAGCGGTTTATTTGCTAAAGAGGGTATTGTACCTGCGAAAGCGCACGGCTCAAAACTTCGAGCACCAGGCTTTGAAGGTGCACTCATTGTGGCTCCTATGGGAAGCGGCAAAACAGCGGCGGTTGCTATTCCTAATCTTGTCGAATGGCGAGGGTCGGTAGTCGTCAATGATCTAAAAGGGGCTCTAAGCGTAAACCCTAGAAATTTTTGAATTAGTATTTATTTTGCACAGGCCATGATTTAAGGGGTAATAGCCAACAATTTTAAACCATTTCTGATCAAACCTTCCTCATCCTGATTAGCAACAACTAAGTTCTCCCTAATAATTTCATCAAGATCAATCAGTCTGTGCCTTTTCGGTTTTAGGGGTCAGTTCACGAAACGGAAGAAACCGTACGCTAGAGTGTCAGTGGGGTATCATGTCTATTCATGGCAAAATTTACTTTGCTGCTTGAAATAACACAAAGATCATAATCTCGCATCCCCTAAGGCTCAGTTTCAGGAGCAAGAATATGATAGAGATAAATGGTACCATAAGCTTACACACTAGGTGTGAGTACCAATTTGCCGCGATACATGCCCATCTGACAGGTAAATTCATAGCTACCAGGCTTATCGATTGTTAGTACGATATCAATGGCTTGATGTAAAGGTAGCTGCTGGTTTATATTCAGTGCTGAAAATATGACAACTTCAGCGCAAGGACTTGCATCTTCGCGCGTAAAACGTAGTGTGATAGGGCTTCCAGCGCTTGCTTCAATGTAGGCTGGCTGATATGTGCCATCTTTCACAGTAATAGTGACAACAGCGCCCTTATTAATTTTTGTAGCGACTGGGGTACTGAACCAAAACCACTTAATAATTAGCGCCATGAATAATAAACCCAAACCATTAACAGCAATGAATAAGATCATGTCTTTGTCTCTATTTTTAACCAACGTAAACGATTAGCGTTACTCACAACTGTTACCGATGACAGCGCCATCGCCAAGCCAGCAATCATAGGGTTTAGCAACCAGCCAGTGAAGGGAAATAGTAATCCGGCAGCGAGCGGTATACCTAATATATTATAAAAAAAGGCACCCGCTAGATTTTGTCGCATGTTACGCACGGTAGCCTCTGAAATCATGATCGCATCGGCTATGCTGTGTAATGAACCGTGCATTAACGTTACACTAGCGCTTTCCATCGCAATATCGGTACCCGTGCCCATGGCAAAGCCCACGTCAGCTTGTGCAAGCGCGGGAGCATCATTAATACCGTCACCGACCATGGCAACTTTTTCCCCCTGTGCTTGTAATTTGGCAATATGCATTGCCTTATCTTGCGGTAAAACCTCGGCAATAACATGGGAGATCCCAGCTTGTTTTGCAATAGCTTTAGCCGTTGAGGCAAGATCACCAGTCAACATGACAACTTTGAGCCCCTCTTTGATAAGACGCGAAACTGCGGCATAAGCCTCAGCTCTAAGCGAGTCGGCAATGGTTAATAAGCCGACTATTTTATTGTCAACCGCTACGTAAATGGGTGTTTGTCCTTGCACAGATAATGACTCGACTTGTGTTTGCATGGATTGGATATTAATATGCTGCTGTGTCATCAACCGACGATTCCCTAGATAAACAGTTTGTTGCTTAACCACGCCGCATATACCAAAACCCGCAATGGCTTGAAAATCCAATACGGGCCATAAAGGAGATGAGGCGCTGTTTGCAGCCGTTAATATGGCTTTAGCTAAGGGGTGCTCTGAGCCTTGCTCTAAACTTGCGGCCAGACTTAATAACGTTGTTTTGTCGTATGCTGCATGTGGATAAACGCCGGTAACAACAGGACGTCCTTCAGTAAGCGTCCCCGTTTTATCCAGAACGATGGTTGTTAATGTTCTTGTTTGTTGTAATGCATCAGCTTGACGAAATAAAATACCATACTCCGCAGCTTTACCAACACCTGCAATGACTGACATGGGTATCGCAAGACCCAGTGCACATGGGCAGGCAATGACGAGTACCGCCATACTGGTTATAATCATATACACAACTTTTGGTTGGGGACCGAAATTAAACCATAGTAAAGCGGTTATCATGGCAATTAGCATTACCGTTGGCACAAAAAAAGAAGCTACTTTATCCGCAAGTTTTGCAAGCGCAGGCTTGGTGTTTTGTGCATATTGCACGAGTGAAATGATTTGCGCCAATATTGTTTTTTCACCAATCTGACTGATGTTAGCAATAAAGCTACCATTTTCATTAAGTGTCCCCGCAGTAACCTTATCTCCTACATGTTTAGCCTTGGGTAAGGGTTCACCCGTTAACATGGACTCATTGATAACTGAATGCCCTTCAGTTATCACGCCATCGACAGGGATTTGCTCACCTGGCCTTACCCGTACGAAGTCGCCTACAGCTAGTGTAGCAATGGGCACGTCAACCTCTTGCCCGTCTTTAATTAAACGTGCTGTTTTAGGCTGCAATTGCATAAGTCGTTTGATGGCTTGCGAGGTATGTTGTCTGGCCCGAAGCTCAAGCAAAATACCTAAATTAACCAGAGCGATAATGATGAGTGCTGTTTCTAAGTATATGTGTTGCACGGCGCTTGGCAAATAAGTCGAGAAAAAAATAACAATTGCAGAATATATCCAAGCGATACCCGTACCTATGGCAATAAGCGTATCCATATTTGCAACATGTGCTCGGATGGCTTTGTAACCGCCCACAAAAAAATGACCGCCTGCATAGAGCATGATGATAAGGCTTAAAGCCAATAAACCAATATTGAAGGTATATCCCAAGGTTGTTGTAGGACTGGGTATTTTATTAGATACCATAGCCGCCATCAGTAGAAGACCCACTACCCCTGGCATCATCGTTTTGAGATAAAGCGCAGAAAGACGTGTTGATGTAACTTCATCCAATGAAGTTTCAGTGAACGCAGTTGCTTGGTAGCCCGCAGCAGCGAGTGCCTGAATAAGCATCTTTGTAGTTATTAAAGTACTGTGCGTGACAGTCACAGTCCGCGTAGCAAAATTAACATCGGCGGCGCTGACGCCAGGTACAGCATAAAGTGCAGCTTCAATGCGCTTAACGCAACTAGCGCACGAGACATCTAACAAATATAGTTGTTGCTTAGTTTCTTGTGCCATATGTGATATATCCTTGAGCTATCTTTTTTACAATAAGTCTATTTTCATCATACATTATCCAAATTGCTTAAGTTCCTTGTTATTACACGTCATCTGGTTATGTTCTAGAAACCAGTTGAGTGCTCGCAGGTAGCTTGATAGGTGAGCTATCTAATCTGATGAATAAAATATCTGCGTTATTCTTTTAAGTCTGTCGCAGCCAATGATATGTATGTTATTTCATCATCTTATGATGCCCCATATCTTTAGCGGCAGGCAGGGATATGACGCCAAGCCCATAGCGATAAACCAACTCACCGCCCCGCCAGCCCGTTGATAAAAGTAAGCCTTGAACTATGAATAACAGTAAGATAAAAGTCCAGGTCAACGCTTTTTGTTTATAATAACGCCAAATAGACCATGCAGTAACGAGCCAAATGCCACTCACGGTTATTAATGCCAAGTTACGATGGTTCGTCATGGCGATATGGGATATTTCATCGTGATGAACCGTGTTATAGGCATAAAGACCTGCTCCAAGGGTACCTAAGGTTACCAACGCAGTCATCCATAAGCACCAGCGTGCAACAATTTCAAACTCGATGGCTAAATGACATTGCGTGGATTTTACACAAGTCATAAAATAGGCCAGCATATAAAAACCCATAGAGGTACTAAATAACGCAATCGTAAAATGTACAAAGATGGGGTGCCAATTAGGGATAACCTCAATCATGACTTGTTCCCTGTGATTTATTCGATAACCCTTTTTGTTTCCATAAGCAATAAACTGCCGGAATAACGATGAGGGTTAATATCGTTGCGCTTATCATACCGCCTATCATGGGCGCTGCAATGCGGCGCATGACTTCAGAGCCTGTGCCGCCCAATAGCATAATAGGTAATAGCCCGCCAATGATGGCACAAACCGTCATCATGATAGGACGTAAGCGTAATAACGCCCCATCAATAATGGCGGTACGAATATCATCTCCATTTAATATTCGATTTTCTTTTGCTGCTATCATGTGTTGTTGGTCCATGGCATGATTGAGATACACGAGCATCACCACACCAATTTCAACAGAAACGCCAGCTAATGCAATAAAACCAACGCCCACTGCGACCGATAAATGATAGCCTAAGATGTATAACAACCAAATGCCGCCAACTAATGCCAGAGGTAAGGTTGCAAGAATGATAATGACCTCTGCAATGCGTCTGAAATTAAGATAGAGCAGTAGGAAAATAATCATTAAGGTCAGTGGCGCAACCAAGGCTAAGCGTGCTTCTGCCCGTTCTAAATATTCATATTGCCCAGACCACGTCAGTGAATAACCTGGAGGTAATTTGATATCCTGGTTTACGGCGCGTTTGGCGGCTTTAACATAAGCGCTTAAATTAGAACCCGCTATATCGACATACACCCAACCATTTAGGCGAGCATTTTCGCTGCGTATCATATCGGGCCCTTCGGTCACATAGACACGGGCAACGTCGCTTAAGGGGATGGTGGCACCCGCTGGTGTGGTGATAGGCAACGTTTGTAGTGTTTCCAAAGAATCGCGACTGTCTCTGGGGTAACGTAAGTTTACCGGATAACGCTCTCGGCCTTCTACGGTTTCGGTGATATTCATACCACCTACGGCGATTTCTATCATGTCTTGTATATCTTCAATATTTAAGCCATAACGAGCGGCGGCAAGTCGATTGATATCGACGCTGACATAACGAGCACTTGCGGTGCGCTCTGCAAATACGGATGTCGTACCTGGGACTTGTTTAAGTACTTGCTCAAGCTCTTCACCAATGGTCTGTATTGTCTTAAGGTTAGGGCCTGCAATCTTGATGCCAACAGGGGTTTTGATGCCCGTTGCTAGCATATCAATGCGCGTGCGAATCGGCATCACCCAAGCGTTGGATAAGCCTGGTAGTTTTACCTCATCTGCCAATTGCGCTTGCAGTTTATCCATGGTCATGCCTTTGCGCCATTCGCTTTTAGGCTTAAACTGGATAGTGGTTTCAAACATCGACAGTGGTGCGGGATCGGTTGCGGTATCAGCGCGTCCCGCTTTACCAAAGACCGTTTTGACTTCAGGCACTGTTTTAATCAGTTTATCGGTTTGTTGTAGCACCTGCGCTGCCTTGCCTGCTGAAATACCCGGAAAGGTGGTCGGCATATAAAGAAGGTCGCCCTCATCTAAGGTCGGCATAAATTCGCCGCCCAAGCGTGTGAGCGGAAAAAGCCCGACAATAACCACGATAACCGCTATGATTAAGACTTTCTTGGGCGCATGCAATATCGCTTGGATGATTGGGCGATAGGTTTGATAGAGCCAACGATTAAGCGGGTTTTGTTGCTCTGGTTTAATATGGCCTCGGATAAAATAACCCATGAGTACGGGTACCAAGGTAATCGATAAAATAGCGCTTGCTGCCATGGCATAGGTTTTGGTAAACGCCAATGGTGCAAACATCCTTCCCTCTTGCGCTTGCAGCGTAAATACCGGTAAAAAGCTGAAGGTAATAATGAGAAGCGAGAAAAATAGCGGAGGACCGACTTCAAGTACCGCTGTTTCGATAAGTTGCCAGCGATTAGCAGCTGTTGCCGCTTGCGTTTCTAAGTGTTTATGAACATTTTCAATCATAACAATGGCTGCATCTACCATCGCACCGATAGCAATGGCGATGCCGCCTAATGACATGATGTTGGCATTAAGACCTTGTAAATGCATGACAATGAAAGCTGCAAGTATACCTATGGGTAGGCTGATGATAATCACGAGCGAGGAGCGAAAATGAAACAAAAAAGCCATGCAAATAAGTGAAACAATGAGAAATTCTTCAAATAACTTATCACGTAGCGTCTCAATCGCGCGCCCAATCAACCCCGACCTATCATAGGTCGTGATGATGCCAACGCCTTTAGGTAGGCTTTTTTGAAGCTCAGTGAGTTTAGCTTTGACCCCTTCAATAGTTTGCATGGCGTTTTGGCCATAACGCATCACAATAATGCCGCCCACGACCTCGCCTTTGCCATTAAGCTCGGCGATACCACGGCGCATCTCAGGTCCGGTTTGTATATCAGCTACATCACCAAGAAGGATGGGCACGCCGTTTTTACCTAAACCCACCGGTATTTGGGTGAGATCCCTGATGGATTGAATATAGCCCTTAGCCCTCACCATATACTCAGCTTCTGCCATTTCAACAGCGCCGCCGCCCGCATCGCGATTACCCCTTTGCACTGCCTGTTTAACCTCATCGAGTGTTAAACCATAAGCACGCAGACGATTGGGCTCAAGTGTAATTTGATATTGTTTAACCATGCCGCCGACACTTGCAACTTCGGCAACGCCTGGCACTTTTTGTAACTCATACTTTAAAAACCACTGCTGAAGACTGGTTAATTGTGAGATATCATGCTTGCCGCTCTTATCAACCAGCGCATATTCATATACCCAACCAACACCTGTCGCATCAGGGCCTAAAACCGGACGTACGCCTGGCGGTAATTGACCGCTCACTTGGCTTAAATATTCCAATACCCGAGAGCGTGCCCAATATAAATCTGTGCCATCTTTAAAAATAATATAAACATAAGACACGCCAAAGCCAGATTCACCGCGCACGGTGGTGGCACCTGGCACCGCCAGCATGGCTGTGGTTAGAGGATAGGTTACCTGATCTTCGACAACTTGCGGCGCTTGACCTGGGAAATCGGTTTTAATAATCACTTGTACATCGGATAAGTCAGGAATGGCATCAACCGCAGTATTTTTAAGGGTATAAATACCCCAAACAACCAAAAGTACAGTGGCTAACAGCACTAAAAACCGGTTTTGTATCGACCAGCGAATGATATGCGCAATCATGGCATGTCCTTAGCAACTGGCGCTGATTTTTTCATATGGGGTGTTGGTGATTCAATACGCTGCAAGCCTGCATTAAGATTGGCTTCTGAATCAATAAGAAATTGACCAGAGCTAACAACAGTCTCATTCGGATGTAACCCCGATAAGATTTCCACGCGATTACCCGATTCCATGCCTGCAACCACTCTGCGTACTTGAAACCGACCATCGCCCAATGACACAATAACGCTATCGCCTTGACCGCTTCGTATTAACGCCTCCAGCGGTATGCTCATGACATTCATTTGAGGGGCTGCTAATAGCGTAATACTTGCGTACATATTAGGTTTTAGACGTCCGTCTGGATTGTTAAAGCGAAAACGAACTTTTTCCGTACGGGTTGTGGCATCGAGTTGTGGATAAATATAGTCAACCTGCCCACGCCATACTTTGCCAGGATATGCCAAAAACCTAGCTTCAACTGTTTGCCCGTTACTTACCCAGCTGGCTTGATTCTCATAAATATCCGCAATCATCCAAATGCTCGACAAATTGACCAAACTCATGATTTCTGTATCAGGTGTCACTTGCATGCCTTCGCGGACATTAAGGGTCGCGATAACACCATCCTGTGGTGAATAGATATCAATTAACTGACTAGCCTTGTGTGTTGTTGTGAGCGTTTTAATTTGTGATGCAGAAATATTTTGAGCTTGTAGTTTTTTGTAAGATGCGGCGATTAAATCTTGATTACGCGTATCAAGCGCTAGTAGGTATTCTTCTTGCGTATTGACGAGTGTCGGTGAATAGAGTTGCAATAATAACTGTCCCTGTTTCACAGGGTCGCCGGCTGCTTTAACAACCAGGTTCTTAATCCAGCCGTCCGCATAGGTATGAATATGACTGATGTTATTTTGATTCGCTTCAACATAACCAACAGTCTCAATACGCTTGGAAAGTGACCCTTGTGTGACGAATGCTGTGCGCACACCCAAATTATCAACAATAGCAGGTGCAATGCGAACGATGGAGGCATCACTGCCCTGGTTAGCGTCAGCGTATACCGGCGTAAGTGTCATACCCATGGGTGATTTTCCGGGCCCTGGATAATGTACCGTGGGTTCCATCGTATCGACCCAGTAGATGGGCTTTTTTGATATGCCTGTTGTTGACGCGCTTGTTCCCTTGTTTGTGAAAATATAATGGCTTAACAATAGACCAAACAAAATGGCCAACACAATAAAAATCCACTTTCTCATGCCGATAGTCCCTCTAAATATAACAGCGAAGCTCTTACTTTCTCACGCTCAATTTGTACATCTAATTGTTCAAGCTCAATGTCTCTCTCATTACTATAAGCACGGAGCACAGTTGCTAAATCAGTAGTCGCACTTTGATAGGCTAAAAGCGCTGCTTTCGCATTTTGGTGAGCCTCCGGCATTAACTGCTGCGTGTAGAGCGTATCTCGCTGTGATAGCCGTTGCCACGTAGCATATTGCTCATTCAATACCTTGACCAAATCTCGATAATGAATCTGCTGGGTAAGCTCTGCTGCTTCTAAATCGTCGTTGCTTGCTTGTAATTGTTTATCTTGACGATTTTTAGTAAATACCGGTAAATCCATGGTGACTTCAGCCGTGACCATATTAGAGCGCGGGGTTGGCATACCATTATCACCCATCATATTACCTTGACGAAGACCATAGCTCACACCAGCTTCAAAGCCTGGTTTATATTGCTCCCTGGCTAAGGCCACTTCATCTCGCGCCACGTCAATATCAGCGGCATCCACTTTCAGTAAGGGATGCCTTTGAAGCTCATTTTGCATATCAACCAATAGCGGTGGATTTGGCCAGTGCGGCAGTGTATGGGCTAAAGGAAGATTAGCAGCCGCTTGACCTATCCAACGACCAAGCTCTGCACGCGCGACATCCAATTGTTCTTGTGTTTGGGTCTTGGTATCGTCAAGTTGGGATAACATCAACTGTACTTGCAATACATTGGATAAGGTATCTTTACCGACACTATATTGTGCCCGAGTGGTTTTTAATAAATACGTTAATATTTTTTGATTTTCATCAACAATACGCAACGACTGTGTCTTATCATACACATCCAGCCATGATTGTCTGACTTGTTGTAGTAAGGTCAAGACTTCTTCCGCTTCTTTTCGTTGTTCGGCTGTCGATTGCGCGGTTGTTTGCGCAGACTTTATGGCGCGTGAATGTCCTTTCGGAAAGGATTGTGAGAGACCTACCTCTATCATGGTCATATCATCTTGGGTAAAGCTAAAGGTGTTGGTGGGCACATTGATGGTGCCTGCCATCAATTGGGGATCTGGGAGCTGACCATCAGCTATCGCCTTGGCTGCCAAGGCTTGGCTCTTAGCTTCAAAGCGATGAAGCTCAGGCGCATTGACAAGCGCTGCTCGCTCCGCGTCAGGGAGACTTAATGGCAAAACTTGAGCTGCCACACTCATGCTTGACCAACAAAGCAGTGCGACAAACCCTAATCTCAATCTGTTCATGTCCTTGTCACGTCGAAAGCGAGGAGGCTTTGTAAGCATTCGCTCATACTCCCTGTCCTTGTATCGCACCCACACTTAGGTATTGCTTGTTTAGCCCGACTACCTTAAACTTAAGGTTAAGTATAAAGGAGTTCCGATGGAAAAGTCTATGACCATAGGCGAATTAGCAAAACAAAGTGGTACTAGCGCCGTTACTATTCGCTATTATGAAAAATGTGGCCTTATTTCTGGCGTATTACGCTCGGAGGGCGGACATCGTTTATATGATAGCGTATTGATTGAGCAGTTACAATTCATCCAACACGCCAAACTAGCTGGATTTTCCCTAGATGATATTCATCAACTGATGATTTTTCAAAACCAAGCGCACCTATCGAGCACAACAGTGAAAGCATTCGTTGAACAAAAAATTCAAGACATCGACGAGAAAATGGCAGTCTTACAAGACATAAGGGCAACACTACACACGCTTGTTATGACTTGCGATGGTAAAGGTCGAATAAAGGACTGTACTATTTTGAAAGCACTTAAAGCCGGTCCGCATGCCGACCATGCTTGAGTCACACAAGTTTACCTGACGTTAGCGCATACCTTGACAACTTCACCCCAACGCTATATCCTTAAACCTAAGGTTAAGTTTAATAACACTTACTATATCCAATAAAATAACAATCCGTGAGATGTCACCCCATGCATGAACAACAACAGAACGAGAATACACAAACCTGGCGCACGCATTGGGTTGTTAAGGATGTGCTTAGCGAACTGCCACTTGCAGGTTCTTTTTTTCATACCGCCAATATGCGTGATGCACTGCATGGCGCTGCAAAAACAACCTTTATGCTGCTTGGTAGCACGGTCGGCATGATGTATCCGGTCTTGCCGATAACAAAAACAGATGGCGTAGCCGAAGAAATGGGTAAGATGCTCCTTAATATGGTGCTTGGAATGACGTTAGCCACCATCATGTTCAACCTATTATTTAGTGTGCTTAAGGTAATTCATCAGCGCACATGCCCCCAGGGTGATGAAGCGATTCATGACACACATGAAGGACAGCCTCTTCTTCTTAGGGTCTAATACAGTCGATTTTAAGATATATCTACTTTATCCAGGGTTCTAAGCATAAAGTCCCGAAATTTCTGGATTAATATTTATGTTAAACACGCCTCCCCCTAATCAGTCGTTCCAAAAGTCTTTAAACCTTGTGGCTGCTAGCTCCGTATAGCGTACGGTGTGCTGAATATTCCTATGCCCTAGATAGTGTTGAATACTCCTGGTATCACGTCCGTCATTCGCTAGCTTGAATCCTGTAGAGTGCCTTAGCATATGTGGATGCACAGGGAACCCAATGTTAGCTATCGTTCCGGCTCTGGCAATCATTTTCCGAAATGTGGCGGCAGTCATTGGCGCTTTACGTTCTGTCATAAAAATATAATCAGTATCAGGATAGTCACGCTTAAGCTGTCGCAGTGCGCGGATTTCTGGACCAAATAAAGGATGGCTCGCTGACAATCCATGCTTAAGGCGCACGACATAAAGCAAACCTTGCTTGAAATCCACCTGCGACCATCGCAGGCACGCCAACTCGGATACCCGTAACCCATGTCTGTAAGCAACTAAAATCATGGTGGCGTCACGTAAACCATGGCGCCCTACTTTTTTAGCAGCTATCATAAGCGCATCAATTTCCGCAGGCGTTAAGTATTCACGAATCCTGCGAGCGCTGTTTTTAATTTTTAATGGTGGTTTCATAGCGATCATTATAACAAACATTCCCAAAAAGAGTGATTAGCTATTACGCAACCGTAGCCCTAAAGCCAATCTGTTCAAGGGACCATTTGATGAACTTTCCCATCATGGTATCATTTAGGGAAAGTTTTTGCCTATATCGTGTTTCCATGGAGGTAGCGGCCTATGTATGCTAGTAATAAACTATTGACCCTACTGCCGTCCGCAGAACAAGCGGCTTTATATGATGTACCTGAGTTTGATGATGATCAACGTTTAGAGTATTTTAGCTTTACGAGTAAAGAATTAGTCATTGTTAACAGTCGTCCGGGCTTAGTTGATAAAGTTCATTGTGCAGTTCAGATAGGGTACTTTAAAGCGAAACACTTATTTTTTAAATTAGTATGGGAAGAAGCGCAAGAAGATGTAAATTTTATACTACAACAGCACTTCCAGGGGAACACCATAAAAACAATTCATGTAACAGATCATGAATACTATTCGCAATGCGATGAAATAATGTCACTTTTTAAATACCAACGTTGGTCTAAGGGCCAAAGCGAATTACTGAAAGACCAAGTAAAGCAAATATCTCGCCGCGACATGAATCTTGAGTTTA
>JAIELR010000089.1 GCA_019752835.1 Gammaproteobacteria bacterium
CTCTGCCGTTTCTCTCAATTTCCGCCGCAAAATTTTACCCACATTGTTCTTGGGTAATTCATCACAAAACTCTATTGATTTCGGCACTTTATACCCCGTCAAATATTGATGGCAAAAATGAATAATGTCCGCTGCCTGTAAATCAGGATCTTTTTTGACGATAAACGCTTTAACACTCTCCCCCGAGCTCGGATGAGGAACACCGACGACGGCAACCTCTAATACGCCGGGGTGTTGTGCGATGACATCCTCTACCTCATTCGGATAAACATTGAAACCTGAAACAAGGATCATGTCTTTTTTGCGTTCCTTGAGATATAAAAAACCCAATTCGTCCATTGAAGCAACATCACCCGTTCGCAAAAAACCATCAGGCATCATCACTTTTTTGGTTTCTTCGGGTTGATTCCAATAACCTCGCATAACCTGTGGTCCACGAACGCAGAGCTCTCCCATTTCACCAAAGGAAACTTCATTACCGTCATCGTCACGAAGGCTTATTTCTGTGGAGGGAACTGGAAGACCAATAGAACCATTAAAAGCGTTCATATTAAGTGGATTAATGCTTACGGCTGGCGAGGTTTCTGTGAGTCCATAGGCTTCGAGCAAGGGCTTACCCGTAACCGCAAACCATCGCTGAGCAACATTGCGTTGCACCGCCATACCGCCACCCAAGGCTAATTTAAGATGGGTAAAATCCAGGGCCGCGAAATTTCGATTATTAAGCATGGCATTAAACAACGTATTAACGCCCGTAATGGCTGTAAATTGGTAATGACTCAACTCTTTAACAAAACCACGAATATCACGAGGATTTGTAATCAATACATTTTGCGCCCCATATTTTATAAAGGTCCAGCAATTCGCCGTCAAAGAGAAAATATGGTACAGCGGCAGCGCAGTAATGATAATTTCCTTACCCGATGTCAAAAAAGGACCTACCCACGCGCTCGCCTGTTCTAAATTGGCCACCATATTACGGTGCGTCAATACAGCGCCCTTTGCAATGCCCGTGGTACCGCCAGTATATTGCAAAAAAGCAACATCATCGCCACGCAAAATCACGGGATTGGGTAAATGGCTAGCGCCGATCTCCATGGCTTGCGTAAACGTATACGCATCCGAGATATCCCATGCAGGAACCATTCTTTTGAGGTATTTGACGGCACTATTAACGACAAACCGCTCAAGTGTGGAGTATAAATCACCAACTTCTGTGACAATAACATGCTTAACGGCTGTTTCAGGTAATATTTCTTGCAATATATGGGCAAAATTCGCCAGGATCACGACCACCGTTGCCCCTGAATCGCGCAATTGATGAGCCATTTCACGCCCGGTATAAAGCGGATTGACATTCACAACCGTCATCCCTGCCGTAAACGCGCCAAGCATTACCACGGGATATTGCAGTAAATTGGGCATAATAATAGCTATTCGGTCTGCTGTTTCACAATGTAACTGTTTTTGTAAAAAACCAGCAAACTCATAGGCGCGTGACCTTAATTCGTTATAGGTTAACGTTGCGTGCCTGTTCGTAAACGCTGGCCTATCGCCAAATTGTGCACAAGCATCCTCAAACAGAGCACTTAACGAGGTATATCTGTCCGGATTAATCTCGGCAGGAACCCCCGCTGGATAACTTTTTAACCAAATTTTTTCCACTGTTTGCCGCTTCCTTTTGAATGAGTATATAATCGGTAATACTAACGTTAAAACAGAGAGAGTGAAAGAGGCATGGAAACGAAATCAAAGACTCAAGAGATAAATGCGATCCAATTCAAAGCGAGAATGTGTTCACTCACCGTTTTGCATGTATATAGCAGTAACTTAGAGGCCATAGAGGCCCAAATAAATCAATTGGTCAGGCAGGCCCCTAAAATGTTTTGTTCAACGCCGATCGTAATTGATTTAGAATTTGAACGTCAAACTGAAACGCCCATCGCCTTCCCCGCACTGATCAAACTACTCCGCAAATTTCAGATGGTTCCCGCCGCAATAACGAATGGCACCCCGGAACAAGAACAAATGGCACTCAAAGCAGGATTGGCCATACTCCCTGTTGCGAAGCATGCAGCAACAGAAACCGCTGCTGTCAGTCAAGGAGCCGCAAAATCTAAAGCAAAGGCACCTAATACAAAATTAGCCAATACTAAAGTCATTAATCAACCGGTGCGCTCTGGTCAACAAATCTATGCCAAAGATGCCGATTTGATTATTTTAGCTAGCGTCAGTCATGGCGCTGAAATTATTGCTGATGGAAATATCCACGTTTATGGTGCCTTACATGGAAGAGCCATTGCCGGCGCGTCTGGCGATTTGAATGCCCGCATTTTTTGTACAAAACTAGATGCTGAACTTGTTTCCATCGCTGGAATTTATTCGCTCAGTGACGATTATGTCAATAAAAAGTTTGAAACACCCATGCAAATTTTTCTCGAAAACAATCATCTCTTGATGCTGGAGCTCTAAAATGCCTATCTCTTTTTTAGATCTTGCCAATCCAGAGATCCTTGAAATAGCGCCCTATCAACCTGGCAAGCCAATCAGTGAGGTACAACGAGAATTAGGCATCAAAAATGTCATTAAACTCGCTAGCAATGAAAATCCCTTGGGCCCCAGTCCAAAAGCCTTAAGTGCGATTAATCAGGCACTATCTGACTTGGCCCTTTATCCTGACTCAAATGGCTATGAATTAAAGCAAGCCATTGCCCAGAAATGGCAAATCCAGCCAAACCAAATTACCTTGGGCGCAGGTTCTGAGGCTTTATTTGTATTGATTGGTCAAGCCTTTGTCAAATCGGGACAAGAAGTGCTGGTTTCACAATATGGATTTGCAACCTTTGCCATTGCCACCCATATTTTTCAGGGAAAACTGATCACGATACCTGCGAACCATTGGGGGCATGATCTCGAGGCAACACTCAAGGCTGTCACAGCACAGACTCGATTAATTTTTCTGGCTAATCCAAACAATCCTACCGCAGCTTGGCACGATCATGCCAGTTTGGTCGATTTTTTTGAGCGTCTGCCACCCCATATTATTGTGGTTCTTGACGAAGCTTATGCTGAATTTATGACGCATGAAAAAAATTATCCTAATAGCAGACAATTATTAACCGCCTATCCCAATATTATCATCACTCGAACGTTTTCAAAATTGCACGGCTTGGCGGGCCTGCGTATTGGTTATGCCGTCAGCCATCCTGCAGCCGCCGAGATATTGAACCGCGTGAGGCTTCCTTTTAATGTAGGTTCGCTCTCAATGAGCGCGGCACTAGCAGCGTTGGATGATAATGAACACATAGCCGCAACCCTTAAGCTGGCACGCGAGGGTCTTGCGTACTTTGAACAAGCATTTAACGAAATGCAGATAAAATTTTTGCCACCGGCCGGTAATTTCATTACAATCGATCTTGAGCGTAACGCGATGCCCGTGTACGAATCATTATTGCATGAAGGTATTATCGTGCGACCCTTGGCAGCCAATTATGGTTTGCCTAATTTTTTACGAATAAGTGTTGGTACCATGGAGCAAAATCAACGCCTTACTAAGAGTCTATGTAGCATTGCTTAGGAAAAATAATATGACAAAATATATCGCAAAAATCCCCAATGAACAGGGTTTCATTGATTATACTGAAGAAGAAAATCAAGTCTGGCACGATTTGTTCGAACGGCAACAAAAAATCATTCAAAACCGTGCAAGTGATGAATTCATTGAAGGTATTCATTTGTTAGGTATGGCATCTGACCATATTCCACAAATTCCTGATATGAATGCGGCTTTAAAGAAAGCGACGGGTTGGCAGGTTCACCCCGTAGCGGCACTTATATCAAATGAAGAGTTTTTTGGCTTGCTGACTGAGAAAAAATTTCCAGCGGCCACCTTTATTCGACGTCGTGATGAATTAGATTATTTACAAGAGCCTGACATTTTTCACGAATTTTTCGGGCATTGTCCTATGTTAACGAATCAAAGTTATGCCGATTTCACCCAAATTTATGCTCGAAAAACGCTTGAAGCAAGGCCAGAGGATCGTCCTTATTTAGCAAGGCTTTATTGGTTTACCATTGAGTTTGGTTTGGTCAATACGAGCAATGGCCTACGTATTTATGGCGGTGGCATTTTATCGTCTAAAGAAGAAACTATTTACTCTTTAGAAAGTCCGATTCCATTGCGGTTACCATTAGGCAATGGTCTTGATGCTCTGCGAACACCTTATCGAATCGATATATTGCAACCCATTTACTATGTGCTTGGCCATCCTGACGAGTTATTTAACCTTGTAAATGATGATTTATTTGATACGATACATAAAGCACAAGACCTAGGTGATTTTCCGCCTCGCTTTGACCCCACCGATATGGAAACCTACTCATGTTAATTAAATTATCGTGTAAATCCATTCCCGAAGGTTCACCGGCATTACGTGAAGAAGAACTTGCAGCGTTACTGCCGCAAGTTCCCAATTGGCATATTTCGCCCGACGATAAAAAACTTAAAGCGGCTTTTCAATTCAATAATTATTATGAAACCATGGCTTTCGTTAACGCAGTCGCGTGGATTGCGCATCAAGAAGATCATCATCCAGAGTTGATAGTCACGTATAATCAATGCAAAATCGCTTATGATACGCATACCGTGAAAGGGCTGAGTCAGAATGATTTTATTTGCGCTGCGAAGATTGATCAGTTAAGACCACTGTAATTTGTTGCGCACTCTTTGACTTTTTCAAAAAATGCCCATATAATAATGACCATAGTCATTTAATAAAGGCCTTTATTATGCTAAAAGTTTCCGCTTCTGATTTTAAAGCGCATTGTTTACAATACATGGCATTAACCCAGAACCAGCATGAAATTGTCATTATTACTAAACACGGAACGCCCGTTGCTCAATTAATTCCTTTTCAGGAGCAATTGCCCTCACCTATATTTGGTCGCATGCAGGGCACTATTGAAATCCACGATGATATTATTCAACCTATTGATGTTGATTGGGATATGACTGAGTGAAACTATTACTGCTTGATACTCATATATTTTTATGGCTAATGGGTGGCGACTTATCACTGAGTGATGAAGTAAAAAATAAAATCACACAGGCGGCTAAAACAAATACCTTAGCAATAAGTGCGATTTCTCTATGGGAAATTGCAATGTTGGCAAATAGACAGCGTATCACCCTGCATCAACCGGTTCGAGATTGGATCCATGATGCACTCAAAACACCAGGCTTAACCTTGTTGGACTTAAGCCCAGATATATTATGTGAAAGTACCGCGCTTCCAGGAGAGCTACATAAAGATCCTGCCAATCGAATGATCATTGCCACTGCACGTATACACCATGCATTATTGTTAACACGCGATGATAATATCCTACGCTATGCGAACCAAGGTTATTTAGCAGCTGTACGTAGTTAAAAAAATTCTCCATTTGTTTGACAAAATTAAGATTCATAACTAAGTTTATGTAGCGATTTTTAAACAAAACCGTATGCGCGGCTATGGATATTTAATACGTCTCGAAATATTAATTTTGGAGAAAATTATGAATCAAAAAAATAACGCTCGCTCTATCTCGAAACTATATGATAACAATGAATCCATCAAAAAATTTAATGAAGCCACTGAAAACTTTTATAAAAGATATCATTGGTTTGAGTTAGGCCGCAATTATCCAGAAATGTCATGGGATGAAACATTTGAAGAAGAAATAAATAATATCGATCTCCCTAATTTAGATCAAGTGTGCGATATTACTTCCCAAGAAGAAGATAATTTAGAAGAAATTGATATCCTAGAAAAATTCTTTTTTGGAGAAGATACCACTGAAGAGGAATATGACTCAGAATTTGAAAATGATGATGACGCAAGCATTGCTGATATTACCGATATCTCATGGACCAATTCGATACATTAATCAAGATAAAAATATTTTAGCCGCCATGCAGTGCAAGCTAATATCGCTTGCACTGCTTTTCTTTTTATAAAAAGGATTATTATTATTCCCAGTAAGGACGTGTACCATAGTACTCACTAATTGACCGACTCCATGTTTGATCTGCCATATCCGGCCAATGGTCTTTATCAAACCCTGGTGCATTCTTCAAACTTTCTTTACTTCGATCTAAAATAAAATAGTCATCATCCGATGCATGTCTGAAGAGTCTCGCTTATGAATATTTTTGTTGGAATTTATATTCATCTTAACCTTAGACTTGATTAAAAAAATATCAAGTAAATATTTTTTGCAGTACTCATGCCTGTGCCCAATAAGCTAACACAGGATCAATAACTATAATCCGATTGGTTTCGTCTTTTTCAATCAGATCATGTTGATACAATATTTTTAATGAGTCTAGTATACCCTTAGCCGTTAAATTAACGGTATTAACAAATATTTTCGCCGTAGGCTCTCTAAGTTCAGGATTTCGTGCTATAGCGGCTAATAATTGTCTTTGTTTGGGGCTTAAAAATTCAAGATCTTTTCCAACCGAGCTTTGTTCTTCATTACACACTTCTTGCCAGCATCGCGTAACTGCTGATTCATCAGGCAAATCAGGCAATTGAAAGAGTTTGTCACAAAGAATATTAAAATAATAAGGATGGCAGGCCGTGTAATTAGTGATCATAGCTAACACATCGCTATTTATTTTGTTTCGCCATTTTTTAAATGCAAATTTATTAACATGACGATGATAATGCACTGCGCCAATTTTTTTTACGTGCATTTGATGGCAAAGTTTATAAAAAGGTCTGCTTCTATCATCAAACATCTTGCTTAAAAGATGGCGGCTGCTACCTGAAAAAATAAATGTTATATTTTGAGTTTTTTGTGCGATGAAACGTAAATCTGCTTCAAATTCATCACGAATATCACTATCAACAATAGTTTGCATTTCATCTACAAAAAGAATAACTGTTTTTTTTTGCTTAATTAAAAATTGATCAAGCCCTTCTAAAAGTAATTTTAACGATTGTTTTTTTTCATTTTGTGGTGTCAGTGAAAATTCAACACCTGTTTTTCCCCATATTAAGGCTATTTTTATATGTTTCAGAAAGGAACCAATAATTTTGAGTGCCTTTTGTGTAGGCTTGATTAAACATGATATCAATCCACTTATTTGTTCATAAAAAGAATAAATTATTTCATCTTTATTATATTTCATAAAAAGATCAATATGGGCATATAATTGCTTTTCTTGTTCAATAGCCTTGATTGCCAAGCTAGTCTTTCCATAACGTCTGGGAGAAATTAACACGGTATGTGTAAAATTATTGAGATTATGAGACAGCTGTTTAAGCTCGATTTCGCGATTACAAAAACCCTCTCCTAAAGCTAAACCTCGATTAAATGTTCTCATTTCGCATCTCCAATATAGCACTAGTAATATAGTATCACTAAATTGGATAATTTACAAACAGTAATATAGCATCACTAAATTGGATGATTTAGAAGAAGTAACTTACCACGCGTCTCAATGATGTCCTATCAACCAAGCAATTTGAAAAATTGATAAAATTGTTTCTATGCCGATAATAGCAATAATAATAATTTCTAAATAACTGGTATGTTGATGCTGCAATTGACCATTTAGCATATTAAAAAGCTCATGTAATACATCGAGTTGCTGATTCAGTGCTGAAACACGCTGTTGCAGGTCAAGAAAATGAGTACTGATTAAATAATCATTTTCCAAGGTCGGATATTCCCAAAAATACTCCGGTAGATCGAGGTATTCACTATTAAGATTGACCGAACTACGTGTTAGAAAAATTTCACCCATGCGCATGGTAATTTCTTTGCGAGATAATAAGACTTTGCCTGTTTTTGCCAACGATTCAAAAAGCGGAGTGTTTTCTACAATAATACGCTTAACCGTTTCCTCGTAAAACTCTAACTTGATGGATTGAGCCAATCCATAGGAAATCGCCAACTTCAACTCTGAATCGGGCGATATAAGCGTAATGATTTCTATTTGAAAGCGTTTATGTGAGTAAATACGGGTTTTTGTGCCATAGCGATAGATAAAATAGCGATATTCTCGTCTCTCTAAGAGTTGATCCGCAAATTTTGAAACGGCTTGGGTCAATGCTCGCTCTTCGTGACTGGTTAATCCCCAAGTGGCAAATGAGCCATGCGCAAAAAAGAACAGATCTTTATCGCTATTTTGATGTCGTGCTTGTAAAACGTCGCGGTAAATATCCACCACATAATTTTGCGTTTTTAAATAGTCAGCCAAAGCGGTCAATTTAAAGCTATTAGCAATACATTTTGTCAGACAACGCATGATATTTTCCTTTTTTTCGTGCGGATTTCAGTAATACCTCTCTCCGGAGTCCATATACGTAGGAAACGGCCCCGTGTCTTTCCAAAGATGGGCAACCACGGGGGGTTACCCCTACAATCCAGACTTACCATTCACTTCAAGCCATTTTACTAATATAGACTCACTGAGCAATTGTGCATTTAAGTTTGGATTCAAGATTAGCGATTTTTTGATATCCAAAAGATATTGACTATACCGAACTAAACAATCAATATTATTTAGCGCACCTGCATTAAAATACTTTCTAATCTCTTGATTAAACAAGCGCAGCAATTGATCTAATACCGTTGATAAACCTTGTTGCTGCCACTGTTGTGCAAGCTTAAGAAGCTCAGCCTGATCATCCAATAACGCATTTAAACGCTGCAGTAAATCATGGTGTGTTTCTTTTTGCTCAGAAGTAGCCAAAATTAACGCTTGTTGAGGAGAGCCTTCGGCCTCGTTTAAATAAGCTGTTGCAGATGCTGGAGAAATATTGGATTCGTTTGCCAGCCAAGCGACAGTCTGCTCATCAAAGGCAGGATTAATTTTTATAAACTGGCAACGACTGCGTATTGTCGCTGATAATTGCGAGGGGGCATGAGAAATCAATAAGAAATGGCATCCACTGGGTGGCTCTTCCAAGGTTTTGAGCAGCGCATTAGCCGCGGAAAGATTCAGTGCCTCAGCAGGCGAAATCACAATAACACGATGGCCGGAGCGATGCGTGGTTTGCTGTAAAAACCCGATCACTTCGCGAATTTCTTCAATTTTGATGACTTTGCTGTCTTCAAGCGGACTGATGTCAATATAATCAGGGTGAGAGCTTAGATCGGATAATCGGCAGGAAAAGCAATTGCCACAACCAAGTCCCCCTCTCCCCAACTCCTCTCCCGCAGAGACGAGCGGTTTTTTTTCGCATAACAAAATTGTAGCCAACTGCTGCGCAAAGCTTTTCTTGGCTAAACCCGGCACACCGCTGATTAAAAGCGCATGGGGTAAGCGTTGTTGTTGTTGATAAGCATCAATTCGTTGCCAGGCTTGCTCATGCCAGGGATAGTGTTTTTTTTGCTGAGGCATCTCTATCAGCATGATTTATCACCATATATCGACGCAAGTATCTCTCTTATCTGCCCTGAAACCTCAGGCAAAGTGCGGGCTGCGTCCACTATTTTATACTGTGTTGGATTATGTTTAGCGCGATCCAAGTAAACGGCCCGTGCGCGTTCAAAAAAAGCCTCTTGTTCAAGCTCAATGCGATCGAGCGCGCCACGCATCATCGTACGTTGCAAGCAAATATCGACTGGGGCATCCAATAAAATGACCTTATCTGGACGAAAAGTCCCTTGTACCCACTGCTCTAAACACGCTATCCGCTCCTGACTCATACCACGCCCCCCACCTTGGTAAGCATAACTTGCATCCGTAAAACGATCACAGATCACAGACTTCCCCTCTTTTAGCGCCGGGTAAATAACATGATTTAAATGCTGCGCACGTGCCGCAAACACTAACAAGAGCTCGGTATCAAAACACATGGTTTCCATCTGTTTTTTCAAAAATAATTCCCGAATTTGTTCTGCCACCAAGGTGCCCCCTGGTTCACGTGTTTGAATAAAAGGCATGCCTTGTTCTGTTAGCCAGTGCGCCACAACATTAATGACCGTTGATTTACCAGTGCCCTCTATACCTTCTATGGTAATAAATTTAGCCGCACTCTTCGCGCTTGAATTTTGGGTGGCGTTGGACGCTTGCTCATCATCGGTCATGTATTGTGTATACACTCCCTCGACTCGCTCGCGTACGCCTAACCCAAAATCCAATCGCTTTGAGTGTAAATTCATAACTAATCATTCCTTTTTTTCAATTGTTTTAAATAAGCTTTTACGGCTTTATCGTGCTGACTCAAGGAGCTTGAAAACTGATGCGAACCTTGTCCATTGGCAACGAAATAAAGATAGTTAGTATCCGCAGGATGCAAGGCCGCATTCAGCGAGCTTGCTCCAGGCATTGCAATAGGCGTCGGCGGTAAGCCTTGAAATAAATAAGTATTGTAGTCTGTTTTACGCTTTAAATCGCTTGATTTAATATTTCCATCGTAAGCAGCGCCTAGACCATAGATAACCGTTGGGTCCATTTGTAAAGGCATTCCTCTATTCAAGCGATTAACCAAGACACTTGCGACAAACGGACGCTCAGACGGAAGCGCGCTCTCTTTTTCAATAATAGAGGCTGCAATCAATGCATCGTAAGGCGTTTTATACGGTAAATTCGCATCTCGTGTTTGCCATGCGCTATCGAGTTTTGCTTGCATCGTTTTATAGGCTTTTTTTAAGATTAGACTTTCTGACGCACCGCGTACATAAAAATAGGTATTGGGGAAAAATAAACCTTCTGGTAGTTTATCTGGTAGCCCTAGTTTTTGCATAATTTGTGTTGATGTTAAGCCCTGCAAATCATGCTTTAACAAAGATTGTGCGGTTAATTCAGTGATCACTTGATTAAAGGTCCAGCCCTCAACTAAGGTCACGGCATATTGTAGTACTCTACCCGATTGCAGTTGTGAATAAACCTGAGAAGGGGAAAACGCAGGGGGTAATAAATAGTCACCGGCTTTCATCGTATTATTCGTGCCACGAAGGCGCACTAGCCATATAAAATAGGATTTATTATTGATAATACCTGCTTGGTAAAGCTGCTCAGCGATCTGCTTTACTGAGCTACCGGGTTTAATATCAATATAAACAGACTCATAAGCGTTAACGCTTGATTTGTGCCACCAACTCATCATAGAAGCAAACTGAAGTGCTCCGGCCAAAAAGACTAAGGCTAGTACACTTGGAAGTAACCAGCGTAGTTTCATTACCCCTCACCCTCACTGCCATTAAGTTAAGCCTTGCTAATCTCAAAAAGCCCCTCACCCCAACCCTCTCCCACACAGCCTCTACATCGATGTAGCATCAAAATCCAGCGTATAGCTGCGGGGAGAGGGAGTTTTTCAAAAAATTATCGTACACAGAGATCTAGGATTAAGCGGCAAAGCGCTTAAAAATCAAGGTGCCATTGGTGCCACCAAATCCAAATGAATTAGACAACGCAACATCAATAACTCGCTCTTGTGCCGTATGAGCAACAAAATTCAAATCACAGCCCTCGGAGGGATTATCAAGATTAATCGTCGGCGGTGCCACTCCATCACGAATCGCCAAAATACTAAACACTGCCTCAATGGCTCCTGCCGCGCCCAACAAGTGACCCGTCATCGATTTGGTTGAGCTCACAGCTAATTTATACGCATGAGGACCAAAAAGATCTTTAACAGATTTTGCCTCTATCCCATCGCCCACTGGCGTTGAAGTTCCATGCGCATTAATATAATCGATTTGTTCACAATTCATACCCGCATCCGTCAAGGCATTTTGCATGGACGCAATAAAGCCGGTGCCATGCTCATCCGGTGCAGAAATATGGTAAGCATCACTGCTCATTCCAAAACCAGCTAATTCGGCATAAATTTTGGCGCCTCGCGCTTTAGCTTTTTCATATTCTTCAAGCACGAGCACCGCAGCGCCCTCGCCTAAAACAAAACCATCTCGATCGCGATCCCAGGGGCGGCTAGCTTTCGTTGGCTCATCATTACGCGTCGATAAAGCGCGCATCGCAGCAAATCCACCTAAACCAAGAGGACAAGTCGCCATTTCAGTCCCACCTGCGAGCATAACATCAGCATCGCCATAAGCGATCATACGCGCAGCAAGGCCAATATTATGGGCACTGGTTGTACAGGCAGTAACTACAGAGATATTGGGGCCTTTCAAGCCTTTCAAAATGGAGATAAAGCCAGAAGCCATATTAATAATGGCACCCGGAATAAAGAAGGGAGACATTCGACGAGGACCACCTTCCGTCAAAGAGACATAATTTTTCTCAATAAACGGTAAGCCGCCGATACCTGATCCCACTGCGACACCAATACGATGAGCATTTTGCTCTGTTACCTGAATATCGGCATCATCCATCGCTTGACAAGCAGCAGCAACGCCATATTGAACGAAGACATCAAGCTTACGCGCATCTTTGACGCCCATATAAGGAACGGGATCAAAGTTTTTAACTTGTCCCGCAATTTTGGCAGGGTACAGGGATGTATCAAACGATTCGACAAGGCTAATACCACTTTGACCAGCCAGAACGGCACGCCACGAATCTTCTACCGTTAACCCTAAAGGTGACACGGTGCCCATACCGGTAACCACCACTCTACGCTTAGTCATAATCTTGCTATCCCCAATCAAATATACTCTTCGCCCTTCGCTTTTGACTCGGGCCATCCATGGCCCTCGCCCTTTCAGGGCGGCTTGCAGCCGTCAAAATTGTCTTTCCTACCAATTTTTCGGCATTGTTGCTGTTGACGTAGGGGCAGCCCCCCGTACCTACCCAAAGATGGGCAACCACGGGGGGCTGCCCCTACGTCAACAGCGCTTAGCCGAAAACCGAATTGCTTGAGTATAGGTACTAAAACAGATCTCATACAGAAGGAAACAGAGCGTGTGATGAGCTGAAATTACGTTAGCCTATTCTTCTGTAAATTTTTTAACATATTCAATGGCTTGTTGAACTGTTCCGATTTTCTCTGCATCTTCATCAGGAATTTCTACTTCAAACTCTTCTTCCAGAGCCATAATCAACTCAACCGTATCCAATGAATCTGCGCCAAGGTCATCAACGAAAGAAGCATCTGGGCGAACGTCTTCTTCTTTAACACCCAATTGCTCAACAATAATTTTTTTTACACGTTGCTCAACACTACTCATGGTGAAATTCCTCTCTAAGTTAAAAAGTCTCATACTAACTAAAGCACCGGCTATTTTAACAGGCTTTTGCGATTTGCCAAGAAGCTTATGTTAAAAAAGCCAAAAAAATTTATACGATGTTTACCAAATTTTTGGTAGCCTGGATGCAGCGCAGCGAAATCCGGGGATATATACCCTGCAAGATCTCTC
>JAIELR010000198.1 GCA_019752835.1 Gammaproteobacteria bacterium
TTAGGATTATCGGACGTCACTGTGGTTGGCGTACGCACGAATTTATCAGCCCATAAAATTATTATTTCTGTAAAAAGTACTCGTGAAGAGGTGTCTTGCAGGCTCTGTGGTCGACCCACGAAAAAACATGGTGTGGGTCGTGAATTACATCTTCGACATTTACCTATATTAGGCCAAGAAACCTTCATTGAAATTATACCGCGTCGAGGAAAATGTGAACATTGTGAAGGTGGCCCCACGACGACTGAATTATTAGATTGGTATGAGATGAACAGTAAATTCACGAAGCCTTTCGAGCACCGTATGCTATTTGAATTAGTCAATTCTACCGTGGCAGATGTCAGTCGCAAAGAAGGTATCGATTACCATACCGTGGAGGCTTTGATTGATCGTTATGTTGAAACAGACATTGATTATTCCCACATTGAGTCACTCGATGTTTTAGGGCTTGATGAGATCAGCTTGAAAAAAGGATACAAGGATTATGTCACTTTGATCACGTATCGAAGTCATGAGCACGTTAAGTTATTAGGAGTGGTTAAAGGTCGAGAAAAATCAAATATTATAACGTTTTTAAGCCATATTCCGCCTCATTTAAGAAAAAGTATCCGTGCAGTCTGTTGTGATTTATATGATGGCTATATCCAGGCTTGTGAAGAAGCATTTGAGAAAAAAATTCCGGTCGTGGCAGACCGGTTTCATGTACGCCGATTGTATCGAAAGAGTTTGATTAGTTTGCGAAAATCTGAACTTGTTCGACTTAAAAAAGAATTGACTCCTGAAAAATATAGCGAATTGAAGCCAGCCATCACACTGCTGAGGAAAGAAAAAGATTATTTTCTTGAGGAAGAAAAATCCATTGTTGAGCAACTGTTTTGGGTTTCTCCAAAACTAAAACAAGGGTACCAATTGAGCCGAGAGTTAACCGGAATTTTTGACAGTGATATTCCACCAGATATAGCAAATAATAAAATATCTGAATGGATCAATTCAGTGAATGAATCAAAGCTGACGTGTTTTAATTCTTTTATCAAGACATTGATCAAGTATCAGCAACACATCAGCAATTATTTTATGGATCGTGACACAAGCGGATTTGTGGAGGGGTTCAATAATAAAGTAAAAGTATTGAAGCGACGGTGTTATGGGCTATCGAATATCACCAAACTATTTCAACGTTTGATCATTGATACGTTAGGCATGGAAAGGTTTGCATTCGGGGTCGGTTGACATATTCGGAGAAAAGTTTCATTCGTTTTGCTTAGGCCAACTGCAATGATAATATTTTAGCCAAATTAAAGGGGCTATCATTGGCTGCATGACGTCTAAAATCGAATTCACCGTGCAAATTCACGTGTCCCCAAGTTGTCACTGAGCCTTCCTTAATCAAACTAATTATTTCAGAGCGCTCTTTGTCGCTTTGACAGTTGGTCAATAGTTGCGATAGATATAAATAGTTCCATAACACAATGCTATTTTGGATCAGCACCTTACAAGCAACGGCAATCTCTTGTTCCTCAGATGACGCTTGCTTAAACTCGCTGTTATTGGCATAAAAAACAGCATTCGAAAATTTATTAGACAGTTCAATGCGGTTAAGTTGTTTCTCAATACGCTGCCTTAATTTTACATCATCGAGATAGGTTAAAATAAATAGCGACTTAATGATCCTTCCAAATTCCTTAATGGCTTTATAAAGCGGGTGATTGCGTGCATAGGAGCTTAAACGTTTAAATAATTGTGATGAACTCACGTGCTTCAATTTAATAGTGGCCATGAAGCGAAGAATGTCATCCCAGTGATTGATAATTAAATTTTGTCGAATGGTTCGACTGGGTAATATTTTATAACCTTTTTTCTCATAGGTTGATTTAGCTGAAAATGCATAAATACGTTGATCTCCAATATTTTTAATGCGAGGTGCAAAAGTCATATCCATAAAATGCGTTGTTGAAAAAATTAATTCCGTATATCCATGGGTGTCTGTTGAATGAATATGCGTTTTAACAACATCATTGTTATTCAGGCCATCGATAACATAGGCTGCTTCACGATCTGACGCACTAATGACAGTGGAATGAAACAAAACTTGTCTTTCATCAATAAAAGTGTAAATGCTCACGCCTTTACCTTTGCCAAAATATTTAAATGAGAAATTGGCTAATAGGCCCCATCTTACGGTCCGTGCCACAAGGGGCCACGCTAGATAAATCCACACTGGAAACTTACCAATCTTACCTTCATATTCAGTTTGCGCGTCGAAAATCGATAGTTTTGAGTGACTTTGGCTCCTCATAGCTTGAATAAACCTGAATCAGCGTGTCATCAATTCCTTGTTTCTTGAGCCACGTAAATAGAAAATGTCTCAACTTGTGTGAAAAAAACAGAGTGATCCGACCTGCATTATGTGAATATTGCTCAGGAATCTTACGCATTCCCCGATCAGTAATAAGGAATTTCTTCCAAGTGGCCCCTTGTGGCACGGACCGTAAGATGGGGCCCATAACTGAATAATTATTCAAAAATTAACTTAATAAATTGATAAATAAGGCCTATTACCACGCTGCGGTCGATGGCGCATCATTTGTGAATTAATGCATTTTTAAAATTTACATTATTGATTTTTTTGAGCGTCATATCTTGATCTGTGTTAATTTCAATCATTTTTTGGCGCAAAACAAGACATAAAATAAACATAAACATTCTAAAAAATAAAATTCAATCTCTTTTTTTGCTATTTTCAAATTACCGAAAATAAAAATGAAATAGTCTTTTTTAGTTTTTTAGGTTAACTCAGAGTAAAAATGGTCTAAAAACGAACAAATTAAGCCTTTTTAGTGCCTACTCCACGCACTATTGGAACTTTATAAAAATATGAATTTTATATTTTTTCTCAAATTTATAAATGAGGCGTCATCCCCCGTTCCGTGACAATAGGCCCATTGGGCTTCAGATCTCAGATCTTACTTTTTTTAGAACTTAAGCTGTAATAAATCCGCATCATTATTTATTTCATAATCATTAGGAAATGCAGGATTACGATACGGTCTCTCTGTTTTTGTGACAAAGAATAGGGTTCTTGACGAAATATCTTTCATGGTCGTGCCAAGTAGCTTGCTTTTCTTATACCAACCAGCACCACGCATTTCACGAGTATTTTCGTCATAATGAAGTATAAAATTTTCAGATTTTTTTACGTCAATTGGAGTATCATGCGTATATGTGCGCGCAAAAAAATCGCCATATTGAAGATGTGCTTGGCGTTCATGATGAGGTTTGCGGTATTCGGTGTAGCTCGGCGCACGACTCGAGCTTGCTCTAATAATAACGCTGCATGATTTGCTAATTAAAAAATGATTAGTTGCGGCAATACTTTTTATTAAGTTAACTAGCTGATCTTGAAAAGGATAAGTATCAAGCTCACAACCATCACACATATCTTGTGAGGAATGTGTATCAATAATACAATTATATATTTTACGCCTTTCTCCTTCTGGTACATCGAGTGCTTTTCTAAATCGAGCTAGAATATATTGAAAGTAGCCAGGTGTTAACAGTAAATCATACAAATTGATCTCGGAATGGCCACTAGTCTTATCGCGATGAGAGAACTTCAGTGTATCTGCCATTTTCTTGGGGAAATAAATTGGTATGGAATAAAAAACACGCTTAATCAACGATGGTTTTACATAGGGGTCGTTTCCTATAACAAATCCTATGTTCGCCAATAAGTAGTTTTGTGCACTTAAACTACGTGGCAATTCTTGCCAACAGTCTATTTGATTTAAAATTTTTTGATTAGTTATTACAGCTTCATCAAGCGCTTGTCTATCATGAATAGAAAATTCATCATTCTCTTCAACTTTGTCAAAAATAATGCAATCTTTATCCGAATTTTTTGTGCTTTTACGATGAAGTGTAAAATCGGAGGTGAAAATAATACCTTTTTTATAACCATGGATTTCCTGTTCTTGCTGTATTATTGCATCACGAGTGATTGAATATGACTGTAATAAGTCGTGAGTACGTTGCGCTTTCTTATCTTGATCTATTCGGTATGGAAGGGAATTTTTAAAAATATCATTCCAAGAAATATCTGCTGGTAATTGCTTGCTACTATTCGGGATATTGTAGGCAAAATTTATACTTGACCATAAAACGCAGTCGATGATAGCACGGACTCCACATTTTGATGTCACATGACAAACAGTGTCGCCATCGTCATCTTGGACAGTCGGGCGAGTTTGAGGAGGGTTCCCATCTAAAACAGAGGCTTCTTCAACCTTAATAAGTTTTCGAGTTAATGCTACCTTTTTTTGTACAATTGCTTTAAACAGTTTCTTCTCTGATTTTGTTAAGTTAGGCATAGTTTTCTCCAGATTACACTAAATTAAGTTGTAAAATTGCTATCTCAATCCGATAATGAGGTTCGGCCGGTATCAGTTAAATCCGCCCGAACGTGTACACACATTAGTCCCGATAAGCCAATTTATCGGCTGTAACATGTTGAGCCACAATAATGACGGAGAGAAGATCTTTCTGCTATGACTCTTTACACCCAATAATTAGGGTTATCGGCTGCTAGAGTTGAATGCAAGCCGGGCGCACTCGTTCCCCTGCCCTAATTACTTTTTTGCTCCATTACCCTTTGCTTCAACACTCCATTTCATTCGATAAAACGTTCATTTTTACTGGTTGTTTTGCTCGATGAAATTTGATTATTGAACTATGCTAATTTCTTGAATACATTTTTTCGAATAGGCAACCTGTTTTGGATATTTTTTTATATTGTCAGGAAAACCAATAAATTTATTAAAATTTTCTTTCATTAATTCTTTATCATCCTTAAATTTAAGGTTAATTATCCCTAAGCAATACCACAACTCTACTTTATCTGGCTCTTTGTCAATAACATTTTGTATAAAAATTTCAACGTCTAATATAATATTTCCTATATCTTTATCCATTGAATACTTAAGCGCTTTTTCATATTCTTGGTAAACTTTATCCAAATTTTTTCCAGAATAAGCATATATAAAAGCTCTACTCAAATGAGGCCCTGGCTCATTCTTTCGCAAAGCCTTGTTTATTTCAATTAAGGCAAGTCTCATTTGTTCTTTATGAAAATAGTAAATGCCCCTTAACAGATGCGCATGGCAACTGTTAGGCGAAATACTTTGTAAAACAAGTAAGTATTTATTGAGCTCGTCTAAATCAAGAGGCTTTTTTTGATATATTTGTGATGCCATAAATAATGCGCTTGTTTCAAGTTTATCAATTAATAATTTTGAAGGTCTAAGCCTATTATTTTTTAAGACATTCCATAATTCATGAAATATTTGGTATGCTGTAAAACCATCATTTGATACAATGCAAGCCATGCCAATAATATAAAGCAATCCGTCTCGTGCTATATTTGTAGCAAAAGAAAAACCTTCATTTTCTTGCTCAACAGGAAAATCAATTTTATTAGGTAACACATTACTCATTTCTTTAGAAAGGCTTTGTCTGGTTACAACAGGCACAGGCATATGGACAACCCTAGCATCAAGTTCCAAAAAATACCGATCTTTTCCATTGCTTTTTCTTATTTTACAGTTACCCGTCAAAAATAAGTTTGCCCTAGTTAACTGTAAATATTTTATTGGGAAAGAAGCATCATCTGGATTTTCAATAATTTTCTTTGAATGAAATTCTTGTATTTCAAAGACATGAAATAATTCATGTAATATTTCATTATTTGAGGTTATTGATGAAATTTCTTTTTTCAAACATCTGATAAAATCTTGTTTTATTCTTTTATCTGTTTTTTTTGTATCCGAATAAATGCCAATAGCAATTCCTATTTTATTTTTCTTTTTTTTAGGCGGCTTGATTGAATAAAACCATCCTATGTATTCAATAAGAAAAATAAAAAATAATGCAATTAAAAAATATTCATAATTTGTTGAATTAATATATTTATAAAATTCCTTTAAATATATTAAAAAAGTGACTCCAGTTAAGCAGCATAAACCCATCAAAGAATACCATTTCTTTAAAAAATAATTGAAAACCGCTTTTATTATTGCACTCATTTAACATTATCCTTAAAATTCATAACAGGCTAATTAAGTTTTTTCCAGATCTGTCTTTAATGTACTAGCAAATATAATAATGCAAAAAATATTGCAACTCCTCCAATATAAAGCCCCCAGGCAAGTTTATTAAATTTGGCATTGCAAATTTTAGCCAGTTCATAACAATGCTTTAATTTTTCGACGGCTATTTCTTTTTCACCAAGACGCACAATATCGGCAGCATATTCATTGCCGTTATCATATTCTGCTATTGAACGAAAAAAAATTACGCCTTTCTTAGAGCCTTTCAGCCTTGGGGTGACCACATAAAGAAAAAGCAAAGACGCCAAAGCGAGACCAATCATTGCTACACATGCTGCAAAATCAGTAAAACACCAAGTATGTATGTTTTTTTTCCATAAAGAAGTAATATTCTGTGCATTTAAATATGTGAGCAACCCTGTACAAATGGTAAAGAAAAATATAGCCTTTTGATCAGCTGCGTTTATATATCCTCTTAAATACTGGTGCTGCTCTTCTACCATGCTAAAAATAGAATCAGAAAACGCATTTGATGGTGACTGGCAAAGGGCATTCCCAGGATTACTGGAGGGTCCCAACATTGAATTGGAGATTGATGCATTGCTTGCCCCTGGTGGTAAAGGCAAGTTGCCTTGCTGAGTACTTTGAGATGAAGTCATGTTGTCTCTTTTTAACTTAAATTAATTTATTCCATCGCCCTGTATATTCATAAAGATTATATGAAGCACTTGTATTTTTTAACACCCACCCGCTTGTTTCAGGTGAAATTGAAGTAAACTGTAATTGCCAGTCAAGAGGCAGCTCCAGCTTTACACCCTCTCCAATAACTATTTTGTTTGGAGGTGCTTTTGCTAACATTTTTGCTGCAAAATTAGCCGTCGCGCCAATTGCAACATATTGGTTAAATCTGCGAGCAGCCCCTAGCTTAGCTATTGTAACATAGCCATAATCTATGGAAATACGAAATTCAAATGGCGCAATACCACTCCTACTTAAAATGGGAGAAATTATTTCTTTGTTGGCGGCAAACATAGTCAAAGAACAAGCAATTGCACGCTTGCATCCTCGCTCTGGTGGACTTCCACCATTATCTTCGAAATATGCCATCAACCCATCGCCGGTATTTTTTTCGACTGTGCCACCATAATCTTCAGCTATTTTAATCATTTCAGTAAAATATAAATTAAGTGCATTAAGCATATTATTTTGCTCAGCTTCAGTTTCCATATCACGTGAAGAAAATTTTGATATATCTAAAAATAATACCGCCATTTTTATTCGTCGTCCGACTCCTAATGCTAAATCATTATCCTCGGGGATAATTCTGCCATTTGACAATGCGCTTTCTCTCGAATTAACTTTATCCAACAATGTAGCTACTCTATTACTTTGCAAGCTCCAGTAACTTGTTTCAAGGCCATCATACTTCATGTTTTTTCCCATTAATTTTTTACATTGCTGATAAATTAAATTTTCTGTATCTCAATATGTCGTTCAGTATCATATTGATGAATATACAACCGCGTAGTATCGCTATTTCCATGCCGAAGGTTTTCTTGTATATGGAGCTCTGAAATCCCTGCTCTACTTTGCATCGTCGCCGATTGGTGCCGTAGCCAATGTGCTGATACTTTCTTAAGTTTATTGCCCTCCATTGGATTATCTCCAAATTGCTGACTCGCAGCAACTCCAAGTATTTTAAGCAGATTATTGATTTGCCGATTCCCTAGTGCTTTATTATTCTCCAGAGAAGTGATAATTGGCGTATGTTCATCAGCTGCAGGAACGGGTGGCATCCCCTCACTCATTCGGCACCTTAAAATCAACTTCCACAACTTATCATGCACGGGTACTTTAGCTACCTTGCCGCCCTTCCCTTTCACCACAAACCACCACAGCCCTTCAATTTGTCGAAAAGCTGACCAAGTATGTGTTGTCAGTTCATTTACTCGAAGCCCTAAGTAAAACAACATATACACAATTAACCGAAGCCGCTCTCTTTCCGCTTTTTCTTTTTGTGTTGTTTCCGGTAAATTCTCAAGTGTTTGTATAAAAACCTGCCATTCATCTGGCTCTAAAATCCTGGCTTGAACATCGAGCTTTCTTTCTTCAAAATGCGATACTTGTTTTTTCACGCGTCGCATGAGTTTTAAAGGATTTTGTAATAAATACCCAACTTCCACCAGATAACTCATGAGTGAAGTTAAAATCGTCAACGCGTGATGAATGCTCTTAGGTGTCAGTGCACCGAAAAAAGGCCGCCAGTCAGCAGAGCCCCGTAATTTTCCTTTGCCGCCTTTTTTGCCACACCATCGTGAATACGGCTGAGGGTTGGATAAAAAGTTCACATACGCTTCAAAATCATCTCGGTCTAAACTTGAGAGTGGTTTTTGGTGCTGGTACAAGCACCACAGCAATAAGCGTTCCGCTTCTTTTTGGTAGATACGGTAGGTGCTGGGTGTGGTTTGATATTCATTTAACCAGGCATGAATAGCCGCTAAATCATTGTCGCATTTTATTTGGCAGGTTTTCAGCGGCGCGCGGTTACTGCCCTCACTGCCATTGAGCAACTCAGGATAATAAGCCTGCGTCAGGGATCCCAACTGAGGCAAAACGGTTAAATCCATTTCACTCATTTATTTTCCTTGGGGCTTTCTCCGCTTTCTTATCTGATTTTTTCGATATCAACAGCATCGTTTTTACCTCTAGCAAAAATTGAGTCAGTTGGTCTGAGCGCTCTTCTCTCTCTTCGAGCCCTGCTCTGTTCCCTTTTGCTAAATGTTCACTCATCTCATTCAGCTTACCCTCAAGATGCGAAACTTGCTCCTGAAGTTTCTGCGTCTGCTGTAATTGCTGTTGCTTTAAAGTAGAGGCTACCTGTTGAGCCGCAAATTTCTCTGATTCAGATATTTTAAGCTTCTCTGTCAGCTGGCGGATTTCTGCTCGATAATTTTCAGCCTCCATCATGAATTTATGACGTTGGTTTTCATTATGCGCCTTATAGTCACTGGCATCTTGTTGCCAAGCATCTTTTAACGCTAAAAATTGAGTAGCCTGCTCTTGCTGTTGAACTGAGGTCATCTCTTTTATTTGCGATAAGGAGTCTGTAAAGTGAGCTTGCAAATTTTTGGCTTGTCCTTCTAATAAATTAACTTGAGTTGCCAATAGCGTGCTTTGCTCAATTAGCCCTTGATTGCTCAATTTGAGGGTATGATTTTCCTGCTCAGTCATTGCCAATTCATCAGTCAATTTATCATGCTTATCGATAAATTGAAGCAATTCAGCCTGAGTTGCATGGTAAACCTCTTCCAGTTGTTTTAACTTGTTGTCATATTGAGCTTTGAGCTCGGCTATTTCTGCTCGTGCTTCTCTTTCAATTTCTTCTTTCACGAGCTGTATCGCACGATTCAACGGATCAGATAAGAAGGACTCTTGATAAGGTAGTGACTTTTCTATACCTCGAGTTTCAAACCAACTCTTGCGATAACGATAAATTTCATTGGGGCTACCTTTTTTATAACCTAACTCTAAGAGCTTGGTGACAATCTTATCCCCCGTTATGTCAGTGGCTTTTCCTTCCCCAAGCTCTAAATAAAGTGTGTCACAGGCTTGCCAAATTTCACTTTCACGACGAGTCTTAGGAGAGATCATCATTCGCCTCCTCTTCTTTTTTGTCTTCTAATTGTTGTCTTAGATGAAATAAATCGCGCTTTAACTCCTCTGAAAGCTGTTCTTCTGTCGGTAAATAAAGTTGGTATTGGCGGGAATACACTTGCTGAGGGTTATTCCCCATAAAGTAGCGCACCAGTTTTTCCTTAGCACGCGGACTTAAAATGAGCCCAATCGTAGGATTATCTTCGGGTTGACGGCACTCCATGTCGTAATAGTTAACATACACTTGCATTTGACCTAAATCGGCATGGGTCACTGGATTGATCTTGAGATCATATGTTGCGAAGCCTGTTATGTGGTGTTGAGTCATAAACTTTTTTATTCCTTAAGCTTGATAGTGTTTTAGCACAACATAATTTAATTTTATATGCTGTGAATTTTTAAACTTGATAAACCATACAGAATATGATCAGACAACGAAAAGGTTTTTTCATACTCTCTTAAATCTGGAACTGTATACTTCAAAACATCATTTTCATTAAATAACTGTTTAAAATCTTGCTGATTAACTGGACCCTGATATTTCTCAAACTGTTCAATAAAATTTCCGTAATTGTCTTTTAAATCATGCATATCAATGAGATAGGCAAGCTTAAAATCAGAATGATTAATTCGAAATATACGAGGGTAAATATGCCCCAGATAAAATCCCATTGTTTCAGCTATTCTAGATATTTCTAGCAAGCCTAGTACATCAGGCATCTGTTCTCTAATTATTTGATATGCCTTATTTTTATGCTCTGTTCCCCAAACAATTGCATATCCATCAATTAGACACTCCCACTGAGGTTGCTCATTTGGGTACGGTATTCCCCTCCAATAATCATGTATGTGTGGAATGTAACTTTCTTTAATTAATCCATTCTCACGTTTAGCATATGTAATCCAGTTGGCATCTGCTCTTGTTAGATTATTTGCACTAACACCAACATCCACTAAATTTTCTATAGTAAAATGACCACCCCATGAGGTAACAGACTCCGCACATTTTCTGTTATCAAAAGCATATAGACACCTTAGCCTTGAAACAGCGGATGGGAAATACTGGGATCGAATATGATCAAATAATAATTCATTGGCAAAATTTATATTACTACCATGAATAAGGCCAGCTACTCGTAATGAAGTAGTTTGAGCATTATTTGAAGCATCTACATAAGATGAAATCAATGTACCACGATAGCATTCCCATGCAACAAGAGGATGATTTAAATCCAAGTAAATAAATCCAGGAAACGTTTCTTTTGGCACAGCCATAAAAACTCAATACTCCGCTTAATTTTTAAGATAATACTCTATAAAAGAGTCAACTAAAGCGAAGATAAAAAGTCCATTAGATTTTTGTCATCTCGCCAATGTTTTTGGGGGCTATTTTCTACTATCTCACAACAAGCCAGCGCTCTTGCTTTCATCTCAAGATCGACTTCAGCATAAATATTAGTCGTATTGATAGAGACATGTCCAAGCCATGCCCTAATTGTATTGATATCGACACCCGCACGCAATAGATGTGTGGCTGTGGTATGGCGTATCGTGTGCGGGCTGATACGTTTTTTCTTTAAGGAAGGCATCTCTACGCTGAGTTTATTAACATAACGTTTGACTAATGTATGAACACCAAAGCGTGTCAATGGTTGCCTGCAACGATTTAAGAAAACATGCTCTGTTTGCTCTCGGCCTGATATTAATGGTGTCAACGCCTCTACTGTCTGAGTCCATAGTGGACAACGCCGCAATTTATTTCCTTTCCCATGGATAGTGACAAAAGAAAAATTTCTTTTGGTGGCAAAGGCTAAATCCAAGTCACCGATGGTAAGTTGGGCGACTTCATCTGCTCGAGAGCCTGTATTATAGAGAAAAAGTAAAAGCGTATAATCTCGGTTACCTTGTTTTGTGGTCTTATCAGGTGCATTTAATAAGGCATCCATTTCTAATTTTTCAAGATAGGTAATTAATGTACGTTTTGTCTTTTTAAAAGGAATCAAGTAAATTTGTCGACACCATTCAATATGTTCTGGACTATTTAAACTAATAAATTTAGCAACTGCATGTATAGCTGCCAGACGTTGATTTCTGGTAGCTACGCTGCATTTTCGTGTTTTTTCCAAATCAACAAGAAATTCTTTGATTACCTCCGGTATGATATCTTCAATACAAAGTTGATCAATAGATTTCTTAACTTTCGTAGCGACAAAAGGTAAACATAATCGAAATGTATCACGATAACTTTGTTGGGTGTTTTTTGATAGGTTGCGATTGTTAATTAAATATTCCAGTAAAAAACGTCTTATCCATGGGCTTAAAAAGTTATCGCTTTTCATGATTTTCTCCTGTTGCATATTGCTCAAAACGCACGCTAGCTTCTTGAAGTAAGTCATTTGTCATGGTTAAATAAACAGATGTATGAACTAGATGTTGATGACCAAGATAAGTGGATAATATAGGCAATAATTGCTGTACATCCTTTTTTTCAACATACCAACTTGTCAATCTATGAACAGCGAAAGTGTGTCTTAAATCATGAATTCTTGGCTGATAATTTGCTTTATCCATTCGTTTAATACCTGTGTTTTTTCGTATTTTCAAAAATACTTGCTCTACGGTAGAACCGTTTAGTGCCTGATCGTATTTACAAACAAACAAAGTAACATTCAGCTTTTCTGAATAGGCATGACTCTTACGCCAACACAAATATTCATTGATAATGTTGAGAATTTCTTGATTAAACGGCACAAGACGAGATTTATAAAATTTAGATTGCTCTACAGTAATGACTGATTCTTTCAGGTCTACATCAGATAATTTTAGTGATAATGCCTCATGCAATCTTAGCCCAGTCGCGTAAATCAATATTAAAATAATACGTATCATATAAGGATGCACATGACTTTGATTTTTTTGATAAGATAACGCACCTTGAAAGAGAATTTTAAGCTCATGCCGTGAGTAAATATATGGTACAAATGGTGGTGGGCGTTTAGGAGTTATTTGCGAAATAACTGATTTTTCAATATATCCTCGGCTTACTGCGTAGTTATAAAAACCCTTTAAAGCTGTATGCTTCACAAACCATCCAGAAGTAACAGGCATGCCTGCGTATAAAAACTTGTTAATCATCTCTTCTGATATACCACTCGGTTCAATATTTCCCCCCATCATTCGACAAAATGCTTTTAAGTAAGTTTCATTCGTTTTAAATTTTTCGCCCAGAGATCTTCTGTAACGGATATATTGATCGATTAATTCTTGTAGTTTCATAATAAATCTCCTATGAAAAATCCCTGAGAGACCTTACGCAAATTAAACAAATCGACCTTTGCATATATTCGTGTTGTTTCCAATCCGCAGTGTCCAAGGTGATCACTTATTTCTTTAACTCGATCTTCTAGTTTTTCAGGCTAAAAAAAAAGATCACCCCATATTCTCTAAAAATTCCATATCAACATGACGCAGGTGCTTTATTGAAGTACGCAACCC